>JAIRLT010000210.1 GCA_031259225.1 Prevotellaceae bacterium | reverse complement strand
CTTATCCGATAACCACTTGGGCGGTGAAAAATGACATCAATACGTCGGAGAATGACGCCATATACGGCATTCACACCTTTACCATAAACGGCGGCGAGATAGCCGTCAGGACAAGCGGCTATGCCAAGTTTGCCGACACCCCCGTTCCGTTTCCCGCCGGCACGAAAGTCCATCTCAAAGGCGTGCTGACGCGCTATAACAACACCTACCAACTTGCCCTGAACTCAGACAAAGATGTGGAAGTGGTGCAATAATTAGCCGTAAAGCGAGTATGCCCGGAAGGTTTGCGCGCACGATCGGAAAGTTTCCCGGTACAAGTTAGCGCTTTTCCGTTAAAACCGGATAACGCGCTGTCCTTTTTTTGAAAAAGACAGGTATACGTGCAACGTGTCGGGGGGCAGGAGGGGCAGAATTTTTTCAGGCCATTCGACAAGGCATAAATGCCCACCGTAAAAATATTCTTCATACCCCAAGTCATACGCCTCCTCCATGTGCTGGATGCGGTAAAAGTCGAAATGATAGATAGGCGTTCCCCCGCTGTCGTGGTATTCATTGACGAGCGCAAAGGACGGGCTGTTCAGTGCGCCGGTTACGCCCATCGTCTGGCAGAGCGCTTTTATCAACGTGGTTTTCCCAATACCCATACCGCCGTGGAAAGCCACTACTTTCGTTTTCTGCACGGCGGGCAGCAGGGCTTTGGCTACCAGCGGCAGATCTTCTAATCCGGAAAAGGTAATATTCATGGCTGTAAGTAATTTTTTGTAAAGAAATTCAAGTAAGCAGCAATATCTTTTGATTGCATTAACAGGTCGAGGTTTACAGGGGTTATGAGTACTCTCCGGTATTCCTGCGGTGGGAAATCTTCCAGCGTTGCGCTGTGCTGTAAGGTTTCCAAGTAGTTTTTTGCCTCTTGCAGGGCAGGAAAGGTGCGTATGGTCATCATCACATAATGTTCCCCGATTTTGCGGGTATCCACTTCGAGGTTTTTTTCGAGATAAGCGTCGGCATTGCAGGATTCAAGGGCGAAGAGTAGCGCCGCTGTGTCTTTTGTGTTTTCGCAAATGACGCCGGCATAGTGTTCCCCGTCGGAAAAGAGGTAGGGCGTAGCCGCTGCCGGCATTGCCTGCGCAGGCGCAGCCGCATCGGGTTCGGCGCCCGGGGGGGGCGTATATTGCAATTCCTGTTTTTCGAGCAGGGCAATCATCCCGGCGGCGGTTTTTGCCACGTCGGACGAGGGATACTGGTTTACAACCGCCGCCAGTGCGCTTTTATAGGCGGCAATGTTCCCGCCGTCGCCGGCGCTAACAGCCCGGATAAATTCCAACTGGGGTTGCAATAAACTGTTGGGGAACCGTTCTATCATCTGTTGCGCCAAAGCGCCTGCTTCGGCGTATCGCTGGGCATTGTAGGCTTCAAATACTTTTTCGTACTGTGCATCCATAGCCGCTTTTTCCGCTTGCTGTTCCGCAAAATAGTCGGGGTTGGTCAGTTGCTGCGCCAGCGGCGTTTTCGGGTAGTTGGATATCAGGAGCTGTTTATAGTAGCCGGCGCTGTCGGGCTTACCCGTTTCGGAATAGAGGTCATATAAATAGTAATACGCCGAAGCACGGTTGCCGTTTTGCGGGAAGCGGCTGTCCAAGGTGCGGAAAGCGGCAATAGCCGGCAGGGGTTCGTGCACGTCGTCCTTGTAAGCCTCTCCCAGCCGGAACAGGGCATTACTCAGCCGTTCGTCGGAGGCAGCCATGGCTTCGGGCGTGAGGGGCAAGTCGCGGGTATAATATTCGGGCGATTTGTTGGAGAGTTCCGGTCTACCGTCGTTGGCGTTTTTATTTTCCGCCTGTACGGCAAATGATATTTCCTGTTTGTTCCTGCGCCGCCAGTTGTCTTCCAGCTTCCGTTTCCCCCAGCGCATGTTGAACGACGACAAGCCTGAATTGATAGAAGTGACATTATAGAAATACCATGAATTGCTTTGGGTTTGCAGTCCTGTGTTACGGCTGTATTCTTCCTGGTACATGAAATATTGTTGCTGCCGTTGTTGTTGCTGTTGTTCTTCTTCCGCCGCCTTAATTTTGGCGATGATGCCTGCAATCCACTGTTCCCGTTCTTCGGCGGGCATTTTTGCGATGCGTTGCAGGCTGTCTTCCCGCTGGATGATTTGCGTATTTTCCGCCAAGCGCTGCAAGCCGTTGGCGGTTTTTTCCAGCGAGTCGTATTGCGGGTAGTCGCTGGACAGCCGCGCCAGCGCTTCCCTGTAAGCGGCGTAAGCTTCGGGAAATTGTTTGCCGGCACGGGCGTAGTGGGCGTGCATAATATAAGCCAACGCTTTCTGGTGTTCATTGCTGCTTTCGGCGGCGATGGATTTTTTCAGGTACCCGATAGCGAGCGAGTCGTTACCCGAGCGGTGTTCCACCTGTGCAAGCGCAAAATAAATCTGGTCGCTGTATTCTTTATATTTCTCGTCGCCCAGCATGTGGTGTAGTTCTTCTTTCAGTTGCGTCCCCTGCTTATCCGGGTTGTACAATGCCGCTTTGCGCATTTGCGCAGCAAACGTCACGCTGTAAGCCGGGCTTAATTGCATAATTTTATCCAAACATGCCGTGGCTTTTCCGGCGTCGCCTGTCTGGCTGTAAAGTTCCCCCAGAATAAAATAATACCGGAGTTTAATACCTCTCCTTGTTTCCTGTTTCAGGGCGTTTTCCAGATGGATGGCGGCTTGGCGGTAGTTTTTTTGGTGGATATACAATTCGGCAAAGGTAGCATCCAAGAGGGCGTTTAATTTTTCCGGCAGCGTGTTCTTTTCCTTACCGGCGGCGTTTAACAGGGTTTCCGCATGTTCGAGGTCATGGGTATAAATGAAGGCGGCGGCAAGGCGTATCCGCGCTTCCGGCGCAGACGATGATTTCGGGTATTCCGTCAATAGGTGGTTAAAAGTCAGTATCGCTTTGTCGTATTCATGCAGGTACAAATGGGCTTTCCCGTTGAGGAGGTAAGCGTCGTCCACCACCGAATTAAATTCTTTCCGGTTATAGAAATCCCTTTCTTTCCGGCTGGCTTTGCTGTCCGGCTTCTTTGCCGGCTTCACGGTGATAGAATGTTTGAGGATTAGTTTTTCGCATTTTTCTATGGTGCGGTCCATTTCACCCGACACGACCCCGGGAATATCCTTGTGGGCGTAGGAAAACACCGTCGGCAACTGTTCATACTCTTCCGGCATGTACCTGTCGGCTTTCCATGCGCCTTCCTTAAAACTTTCGTTGCCGTTGAATTTCACATTAAATTCCGACGTTACATTATGGTAAGCGCGCGACATCCATGTGTTTTTTTTGGTAGAACATCCTGCTGCGCACAGCCACAGCAGAACGGTTATAAAAATTCCCCATTCCCCGAAACGGGTGTAATAAGCAGGTTTTCTGCCCTTGTGTTCTCCATGTATCATAATTCCTAATTTCTGATTTTTAATTTCTAATTTGAAGTCGTAAGCCGCAGTAAGCCGACCGGCGCGCCAGCCCACTAACCACTAACTACTAATCGCTAATCATTATTTTCACATTATTCTTTTTTATCCAGCCCAGCCTTCGCGGTCTAAGCTACGGTATTGGATGGCTTCCGCCAGATGGTCTGGCAACAGGTTTTCCGCGCCACTCAAATCGGCGATGGTGCGCGACACTTTTAAAATACGGTCATAGGCGCGGGCGGAAAGCCCCATACGTTCCATGGCGTTTTTCAGCAAGGCGCTGCATTCGCTGTCCAGAACGCAGTATTTCTTCAACAAACGCGACGGCATCATGGCGTTGTTATGAACGCCCGGCTCTGCGGCAAACCGCCGTTCCTGCACCTGCCGCGCACGGATGACGCGCTCGCGCACCGCCGCGCTGTTTTCCGCCGGTTCCATTTCCGACAGCTTGGCAAACGGCACCGGCACAATTTCAATGTGGATATCAATACGGTCGAGCAAGGGTCCCGACAGGCGGCTCAAGTATTTTTGCACAGCGCCCGGCGGGCAAAGGCATCTCTTTTCGGGATGGTTATAGTTGCCGCAGGGGCAAGGGTTCATCGATGCCACCAACATGAAATTTGCCGGGTAATCCACCGAATATTTTGCACGGGACACCGTAATTTCGCGGTCTTCCAACGGTTGCCGCATTACTTCCAAGACCGTGCGCTGAAATTCCGGCAACTCGTCGAGGAACAACACGCCGTTGTGCGCCAGCGAAATTTCACCCGGTTGTGGGTTACTGCCGCCGCCCACCAGTCCGACATTGGAAATGGTATGGTGCGGCGAGCGGAAGGGTCGTTGCGAAATCAAGCCGGTATTTTTCCCCAACTTGCCGGCGACGGAATGGATTTTGGTTGTCTCCAGCGCTTCCTGCAACGACAACGGCGGAAGAATGGTCGGCAACCGTTTTGCGAGCATGGTTTTTCCTGCGCCCGGCGGTCCTATCATAATCATATTATGCCCGCCGGCAGCGGCTATTTCCAAAGCGCGCTTCACATTTTCCTGCCCTTTCACATCCGAAAAATCCACATCACAGGCGGCGGATTGTTGGGCGAACTCTTCGCGCGTATTTACCGTCAATGGTTGTAACGTGCCGGTATTATTGAAGAAATCAATAACTTCCTGCAATGTTTCCACGCCATAGACGTCTAATTTATTGACCACCGCCGCTTCGCGCGCATTTTCTTTAGGCAGGATAAATCCTTGGAAGCCCTCGCTCCGCGCCTGTATGGCAATGGGCAATGCGCCGGCGATAGGGCGTAAAAACCCGTCAAGCGACAATTCGCCCATTAACACATACCGCCCCACCTGCCCGGCATTTAATTGTTCCGACGCCGCCAACATGCCGATAGCCAACGGCAAGTCATACGCCGAGCCCTCCTTGCGGATATCGGCAGGCGCCATATTAATGACTATTTTGCGACCGGGCATCCGTAGCCCGATTGTTTGCAGGGCAGTGCTGATGCGCTGTTGGCTTTCTTTCACTGCATTGTCGGGCAACCCGACCATAGAAAAGCCAAAACCCGGAGAAGCGTCCACTTCTATTGTTATAGTGATGGCTTTAACACCATAACATGCGCTTCCAAATGTTTTTACCAACATGGTTGTATCGTTTGAATGCATACAAAGATAATAAAAATTACGGTAATACGGGAAAAATGAGGAACGGCAAAGCCCCCGCAAATGGAACCCGCCAATGCCCACAGGATAATTTTTCTAACCTGCTTTACACCCCTCCGCTTTTAGCCCGGAAATACGACCACCAAGATAAAATGCAGCCACCACGCGCCGTTTTCATACGCCGTTACTTCGATTCAAAATACCTGTATTTGCAGCCACTTTAATTTTATTTTCATTGTTTTATAATTTTTCGTACTTTTGTCTTCGCTTTAATATATAAAAAGGTGCCAAGACACCGAAACTATATTATAGCTCCTTTTCGGGTGTCAAGGCACCTTAACCGTTCAATAAGCCCGTGTTAGAAGATTACTGAACGGCAGAAACAGGGGCTATATTTTTTTTCCCCTGTTTTACCTATGTCGAGAACATTTTTATTATTTCATGGTTGCGCGATGAAACCCTAATAATAGCAGAACATCGCATTGTTAGGAAACAGGATTTTCTTGCTTCTATTTATATATTATTTTTGCAAAAACTACAGTTGGCGGTAGCAACGGATCACAGCATAATTATTTTCACCAGTATCAGCAACACATACTTGGTCACAAGTCGGGCCGCCGTTGCAATTTGACGTATAGTCTACACCGAAACCATCTTCACGCCCGGCATCGTTTGTGTAAAACCATGTGTATACCGAGGTTTTATCACCATTTAAAACGCCCGCAATTGATGCCCACCCATACGTATCATCTATGGTAGTACACTTTGCGTTATAACTGCGTAATGCCTTACATACGGCGCGGGCACTGCCTATAGAAGTTGCAAGTGTTGAATACGTTGTCTGGATTGGCAAAAGCCAACCGGGCGGGCAAATACCCTGCACATTTCCGGTTGAGCCACTGGAACCACCCGCATATGACGCATAAGCTTGCGCCCACGTATAATACCTGCCGCACTCATTTTTTGTGCAGCCGCTAATAGCAGAACCTGTACTCGCATATTTCACATTTTGCGCCAACCACCACTGAGTGTCGGGCATCAAAACAATGCGGTAAATCTCACTATCCCGGCTATCTCTTATGTAAGCTTGCCAATTCTTTGCGCCGCTGGTGCGTTGTTGGCAAGGATAGGAGGAAGTCAGGTATAAATCGCTGCCGGTGTAAGGGCAGAAAACACCCGGACATCCCGTCATATCTCTTATCACGGTTGGCGTAATGGTCAGTGCCGAAGTAGCAAGTGTTGTTCCGCTTACTGTTTGAGTAGTTGTGCCGTCGGATGCTACCAATGTAAACGGCGGCGTACCTTTTAAGGTGTATGTCCCATTATTTATTGTGGCATTCGGCGGGTAGTCGCTACCATACACACACCAGTTGAATTTGCCGGCAGGCGCATTGCTTAATGTAGCAGTAACGGTTGTGCCGGCGTTGGTTGTGCTATATTCTATAAAAAAGCCACGCCCGTTTAATCCCGTAATAGTTCCATTACCGCCTGTTTTATTAGGACTTGTAATAGTCGCCGTTGAAAAACTTTGTGGCGTTACGCCGTTTACCGGACAGAAATCTATCCATATCCATACGCGGTTATTGTAGGGCGTAGTGGGCGTATTCGTCCATGACACGTGAAAGGTTACT
>JAIRLT010000185.1 GCA_031259225.1 Prevotellaceae bacterium | reverse complement strand
CTGTTTTTGTAGAAAACAATTCCCGATACAATTATGCCTATTAACCCAATAGTTCCGATAAAAATAGGTAATCCCATTATTTTTTTCTTTTTTGTAATTTGTAAAACAGAAACCCGCTAAGTATGAAAAATCCAGTTATAATAGAACCTACAAGGTATAAAACAGTCGTATTAATATTTTCCGAAATAATACTGGCAAGTATTACTCCACCAAAAACAAGTTTAGCTAAATCTATTACAAGATCGCCGGCTTTTTCGTAAATATTCATATACCATGAAATTTAATATTACAAATATACATGAAATTTTCAGATTACACACAAGCGGATAAAAATTACTTGCAAAAAAATAACAATAAATATTGAAAATTAAAAATTGTTTAGTTTATGTCCGGCATCGCGCCGCAGGTCTTTTTCCTTGATGCTGGCACGCTTGTCATAGATTTTTTTGCCGCGCGCCAGAGCAATGATGAGTTTGGCATAACCGTTTTCGGCAATGTATAATTTCACCGCCACAATGGTCAATCCTTTTTCGGCGGCTCGTCGTTGCAGTTTGTTCAATTCTTTTCGGTGGAGCAATAATTTCCTGTCGCGACGCGGGTCGTGGTTATTCAGGTTGCCCCACCAATATTCGGCGATGTGCATGTTTTTAATGAATAATTCGTTGCCTGAAAAATAACCGTACGCATCTGCCAGCGATGCCTTGCCTGCGCGAATAGACTTGATTTCCGTGCCAACTAAACAGACGCCCGCCGTGAAAGTTTCCAGAAATTCGTATTCAAAAGCGGCGCGTTTATTTTTTATTTCCATGTTTGTTTTTGTCCGTGCCATATAATTTACAAATTTAATGTAAATTTGCTTTCCAATGAAAAAAAATTGAAACGAAATGTGTAAAGCGCGAAACGAGTTTACGCCACTGCATTTATTGCGAGACTTATGACTTACGACTTATGACTTATAATTTACTTGTCCTTCTTGGTCCGACGGCGGTAGGGAAAACGGAGGTGGCTGTGCAAACGGCGGCGCGCCTGCGGGGTGAAGTGCTTTCGGGCGATTCGCGGCAGGTGTACCGCGGCATGGACATCGGTACCGGTAAGGATTTGGAGGATTATACGGTGAATGGCGTAACAATTCCCTGTCACTTGATTGATATTGCCGAAGCCGGCGAAAAATATAACGTATATCAATACCAAAAAGATTTTTTTGCCGCGTACAACGATATTTGCCGGCGCGGGAAAACGCCTGTCCTGTGCGGCGGTTCGGGCATGTACATCGAAGCGGTAACGCGCGGTTACAACTTGCCGGATGTTCCCGCCGACCCCCGCCTGCGAAGTCGGTTGGAACAAAAGAGCAGCGAGGAATTGATAACGCTCTTGAAATCGCTGAAAACGCTGCATAACACCACCGATATTGATACGCGCCAACGTACTATTCGCGCGATTGAAGTGGCGATCTACCAAAAGGAACATCCGTCGCCACAGGAGCCGTTTCCGGCTATCCATGCTTTGTTTGTTGGGCTATGGTTGCCGCGTGAACAGCGTCGCGAGCGCATTACGCAACGCTTGCACAGCCGCCTGCAAAACGGATTGGTAGAAGAAGTGGAACGTTTATTGCAGCAGGGCATTCCCGCTGCCGACCTTGTGTATTACGGCTTGGAATATAAATTCGTTACGCTTTACCTCCTGCACAAAACCGGTTATGATGAAATGGTCGAGCGTCTCAATATTGCCATTCACCAGTTCGCCAAGCGGCAAATGACGTGGTTTCGCGGCATGGAGCGCAAAGGCATTCCCATTCATTGGCTTGACGCCTCCTTGCCGATGGAAGAAAAAATTGACGCTATTTTGCAATTGTACCAAGTTGGCAAATTCAATTTTTAATGGCAAAAAAATTTGCAATTAAAAAATAAAGTAATATATTTGCAGCATTATTGATGTTCTTTGAAAATAATTTTACTAACTTTTTTCCAATTCAAGAATATAGACAATTTTTGTTAAGAAGAATAAAGTGGGTTTCCACAAAAAGCGTGGACTTTGCTTATTTCTTAACGGGTCGTCTATAACCTTTGAATTGATAAGTATAGTCTACGTTTCATTTTATACAATAGACAACGTAAGACAAATAGTAAACGGAAAATGACTTGTGGCAAAAAGATGAAAAATCCATGAGCTGTAAATCATTCTTCGAAAATTGGCAACGAATAAAAAATCGTAGCAAGGGGTTGTTTATATAAAAAAGGTTTGTGTTTGGAAACAACCCTGATGCTACAAAATAACAACAAATAAAAAATAAAAAAATTATGAGACCAAAATTTTTCTTTTTCGCAATGCTCGCAAGTGTTGCAGCAAGCGCACAGGTAACAAATGTCGAACCGGTCAGCGCAAATTATGCAAACAAAACCGTGTCTTTCCGCGTGTGGTGGAATACCGGCTCGCGCGATGCTACACACCTTTCGAAAGTATGGGTATGGATAGACTACGTCAAAGTCAATGCTAACAATACTACTTCCGGTAACTCATGGACACGCGCTGCTGTGTCCGCTGCATCGCCAACGGCGTCTGTTTCGTATGACGGTAGCAACCGGCAAGGGTTTTGGTTGCAAGGAAATAGTGATAGTTATAGCGCCACAGTTACCGTTCAACTAAACATTACCGAATTAAAATTCAATTGGTGTGCTTATGTTTCCGACTGCCCGCCAAATGTAACGGCGGCGAATGGGACTTATACTCTCAAAGGTACGCCGCCGTTTACGCTGATTGCTTCCGATGGGATAACTACCCAAACAGTAAGTGAAACAACACTTGCCACTTCGGCATTGACCATTACGCCTACTACTATAAGGGATAAAACGGAGTGTCCGGGCATTTTTTGTCCTTATCAAGGAAGCGATTTATTTATTGACGTCACGCATCTTTGCCAACAGCGCACCAGTGGCGCACAGAATTGGGAAGCGTGGATAAAAGACACGCGCGATAATGAATTATACCGGATTGTATTCATGCCCGACGATAAATGGTGGTTAGCGCAGAATGTAAAATTAGCAAGCTATAATGGTTCTACGGTAGGTGTTGCTATTAGCGGTTGCACAAAAGATGAATGTGGCAGGATTTATACATGGGCACAAGCTTATGGGTCGTATGGTGGCTCGAGTGGCGCTAATGGTAATGTACAAGGTATATGCCCATCCGGTTGGTTACTGCCTATTACATCTAATTACGCGTCCCTCGTGAATTCAATTGGTTCCAACGCTGCAACGTGTGAACGTATAAGAGCACATAATTCGACTTGCTCCCCGATCACAGATTATTACGGTTTCGCGAGCGTGATCGGTGTGCTAAATGAAGCGATTAGCGTAAGATACAATGAATTTTATACGAATGACACGTATAGAGACAATGGCTTCATAATAGATGGTAATGAAACTATTAAATGCGGAGACCTTGCGTTGGGGCAGAACGCTTATCATGCATATGCCGCAGTTCGTTGCTTCCGCCAGCTGTAATTTTAGTAAACATAATTTAATATAACGAGGCAAAAAGTATTGCTTCCTGTGTTCGTTGTGCCTTTTCCTCCTTAGGGTTTCAGCGCATAACTATAAAAAAAACCGCTAAAAAATAGCGGTTTCCTTTTGTTTGTGACCCCAGCAGGATTCAAACCTGCAACCTTTTGATCCGTAGTCAAATACTCTATTCAGTTGAGCTATGGGGCCAATATGTTTATTGTTCCTGCGCCGTATTTTCTTCTACTATCAGCGCCATTTTCTTTTCTTTGATGCGCGCTTTCTTGCCGGTGAGTTTACGCAGGTAGAAAATCCGTGCGCGACGCACCTTACCTACTTTGTTCAGTTCTATATTTTCAATGAACGGCGAGGTTAGCGGGAAAATGCGTTCTACCCCAATGCCATTGGAAATTTTCCGAACGGTAAATGTCTGTGTAACGCCGGCACCTTTACGTTGGATACATACGCCGCGAAATTTTTGTAATCGTTCCTTATTCTCTTCCTTGATGCGATAAGTTACCGTAATCGTATCGCCGGCTTTAAATACCGGGAAGTTTTTCGCTTCGGTGGCAAACGCCTGTTCCGCAATCTTAATTAAGTCCATAATTTTAAATTTTTGTGCAACATTACCGGCGTCTATATCCAATGTAAGCGGTTGCGTTTTTATTTTGGGCTGCAAAGATAAATAAAATATTTGCTTCTCGCAAATGTTTTTTAGTTGGCGTTTTTGCGGAATGGTAATTTCGTTACTTCCGCTTTCAGCAAGCGTTCGCGTACTTTGACAAAAATTCCGGAACCGGCTTTTGCCCATGCCGGCGGCACATATCCCAAGCCAATGCCTGTTTTCAGCATGGGCGACATGGTGCCGGAAGTAACGATGCCAATCGTTGCGCCCGTTGCATCGCACAATTCGTATCCATGGCGTGGGACGCCTTTATCCACCATGCGGAAACCGGTTAGCTTGCGTGTAACGCCTGCCTGTTTCTGTTGTTCCAGTAAAGCCCGGTCAATGAAATTGCCTTTTGCTTCGCTGAATTTGGTAATCCACCCCAAGCCTGCTTCGATAGGTGAAGTAGTGTCGTCAATATCGTTGCCGTAAAGGCAGAAGCCCATTTCCAAACGCAGGGTATCGCGCGCACCCAATCCAATGGGTTGGATACCGAATTCCTGCCCGGCTTCAAACACCGCGTCCCACAAGCGCGCGCCGTCTTCGTTGGCTACATAAATTTCCCCGCCGCCTGCACCCGTATATCCGGTAATGGATAGAATAGCGTTGGGAATGCCTGCTACCGTTAGCTTTTGGAAAGTATAGTATTCCATATCAGAAATCGGCTGGCTGCAAATTTTTTGAATGGTTTTCAAAGCCAGCGGTCCCTGTATCGCCAATTGGCAAATTTCATCGGAAGCGTTGTACAGTTCTTTTCCCGGCGTGAGGTGGAAACGCGGCGCATGCGAACACAAGAAATTCCAATCTTTTTCAATATTGGCAGCATTCACGACCAACAAATATGTCTGCGCATCGATGCAATATACCAGCAAGTCGTCTACAATACCACCTTTGCCGTTGAGGAAAGCCGAGTATTGCACCTTTCCTGCCGTCAATACTGCTGCGTCGTTCGATGTTACATATTGTATAAACGCCAATGCATTCGCGCCTTTTACCCAAATTTCGCCCATGTGGCTAACGTCGAATACGCCTACTTTCCCGCATACGGCAAGGTGTTCGTCGTTGATGCCGGAATATTCTACAGGCATGTTATAGCCTGCAAACGAAATCATTTTCGCACCTAACTTAATGTGATTTGTTGTAAAAACAGTTGTCTTCATACGTTTTCTTTATTTTGATTTTCGCAGGTAGATGCCGAAACGTTTTAATTCTTCTTTTAAAAAACCTTGATTATCCTTTTTGCTTACATTGTGCCGCTTGTAGTAGATGAGTTCATGCGTATCGGCTGCAATCAGCATATTGTAACAAAAAGTGCCTTTCGGACTTCCCACGCGCGGATACAATGTCAATCCAATGACTTGGTTTTTTGCCTCGTTTATTACAGCGTTTTCAACATCGCTGTCTTCTACGATGCTCAAACGGTTGTTGAATTGTTGTTGTTTTTCTTCTTCGGTTACCGTGTAAGCAATGTCGTCTTTCACCAGCATCAGGTAACGACCGGTTAATCGTTCAATATTTTTATTGTAGATATCGTCTAACTTTTGTTTCGCCAATTTGGGGTTTTGTTGCATGCTCACAATATGGCGTTGCATAATATCCACAAACGCATCCATAAATAATAGCGACTTGTCGATAGACTGCCCGTCGCACGATACCGGCAACAATAAAAATTCAGATAATGTTTCCAATGATACGCCGCCACCCATCAATAAGTTCAGGAAAGTATAAACAAACAATTTTTCCTCCGAATTCTTATGGAAACTGCCGCCCACCAAGAGAAGGAAGGTACGGTTTGCATCGCCGGTGTTTGCTTCGAATTCCGGTTTGTCAATAAATTTTAGCGGCGTAATTTTCCATTTGTTTTCTATTGCTTCTTTCAGAGCCGCTTCGAGGATAATATTTTCGCCCGGCAGCACTACATTCAAGGTGGTACGTGAAAAACGTTCAATTTGTTCAATCGTAGGTGCTATACACTCTTGTGCCGATAAATTTACGGCAACTGGCAACCATAGCAGGAATAAAAGCTTTTTCATAATTCAATTTCTAAAAATTTTTGTAAAGTTACGCAAAAAAAAATTTGCAAATAAAAATGTTTCGTCCGGACATAAATAGACAAAACGATAACCCATTTATTTTTTATCCTATCCCAATTCTTTTATCGGATCCCAAAACAGTTTTTCGAAATCAACGATTTTGTCTTTTTTCACCTTTATGCCTTCGGCTTGAAGGCGGCGTTGCATCTCTTGTGGAGAACCGAAGTGCATTTTCCCACTCAATAATCCGTTACGGTTTACTACGCGGTGGGCTGGTACATCGGATCGTCCGTGCACCGCATTCATCGCCCACCCAACCATGCGCGACGACTGTGCCGAACCTAACGCCCGCGCTATGGCGCCATAGCTTGTAACACGTCCATAAGGAATACATTTTACGACTTCCCATACTTGCTCGAAAAAAGAAATATCATGCATGATTTAACGGGTATAAGCGAAAACAAACAACAAAACCCACTCTTTGCAGAGCAGGTTATCAAGTAACTTCGCACTTGCGAAGTGGAACTACAGTACTTTAATCTCTACTTCAACGCCACTGGGCAATTCGAGTTTCATCAAGGCATCTACGGTTTTGGGCGTAGAGCTGTAGATATCGAGCAACCGGCGGAATGAGTTCAGTTCAAACTGTTCGCGCGCTTTTTTGTTCACGAACGTAGAACGATTGACGGTAAAAATCTTTTTATCGGTCGGAAGGGGAATAGGTCCGCTTACTACAACGCCCGTAGCTTTTACCGTTTTCACGATTTTATCGGCTGATTTATCAACCAACATGTGATCGTAGGATTTCAATTTTATTCTGATTTTTTGGCTCATATTATTTTTAATTTAAAAAATCCAAGATGTAAAGATTATTATTCATCCAAATCGACGTCTTTCCTGCGTCCGCCGCCGGTCTTTTCGATGACTTCCTTGGCAAGGTTTGCCGGCAGTTCCGCATAGTGCGAAAATTCCATAGTGCTCGTAGCGCGTCCCGACGACAACGTACGTAGTGCCGTTACATAACCGAACTGCGCCGACAAGGGTACACTAGCCTTTATAATGCGGGCGTTTCCTTTGGAGTCTGTGCTGGTAATCTGTCCGCGGCGTTTGTTCAAATCGCCGATAATGTCGCCCATATATTCTTCGGGCGTTACCACTTCCAACGACATGATAGGCTCCATTAAAATCGGCTGCGCTTTCGGCAGTGCATGGCGGAAAGCGGCGCGTGCGCAAATTTCGAAAGACAGCGAATCGGAATCCACCGGGTGGAACGAACCGTCTCTCAGCGTAATTTTCAATGCAGGCACTTCGTAACCCGCCAACACGCCGTTGGACATAGCCGCTTTGAAACCTTTTTCTACCGAAGGAATATATTCGCGTGGGATATTACCGCCTTTTACTTCATCAATAA
>JAIRLT010000178.1 GCA_031259225.1 Prevotellaceae bacterium | reverse complement strand
TTCAAACCCGTTGGCGGTGGTATCCACCGGCTTGACCGTAGCCCCATATAACTTTACAAGCGGTTCATAACCCGGATAAACCGGCGCGGGAATTAATACCTCGTCCCCGTCGTTGAGCAGCGTGCGGAGCGTTACCGTCAAGGCTTCGGAAGATCCGACGGTGAGGATAATTTCATCTTTATTATATTGTAAGCTAAACTGTTCTTTACAGTATTTCAGCACGGCTTCAATGGTTGCCGGAGCGCCGGTATTGGGCGTATAATAAGTAATATCCCGGTTAATAGCCTCTATTGCCTTGGCTTTTACCGGCGAAGGCGTCGGAAATAAAGGTTGTCCTAAGGTAAGTTTAATAATATTCTGGAATTGATTGCAGTATGTATCAAATTGGCGGATTTTGGAAGTGGCGATTTCCGGCAGGTGGGCATTTAGTGTCATAGCGATGATTTTTTTAAGTTATTAAAAGGAGTAAAACCGGTCAGGTAAAAGAATGGATAATTAAGCGTGCGGGACATTTTTTCATAGGATGCAAAGGTAGAAAATTATTTGCGAATAGATGCAATAGATTAAAAAAATTAGGAGAAAAACATCCGGTAATGTGAAGGCTGTTATTTAATATTCCTATAAAATCTTTTTTCTACCTTTGTTCCATGAAAGACCCAAGGATAAAAACAATTTATGAACGTATAATAGGAATATTATCGTTGATGATGCTGGGCGGCACAATTTTTCCGTTTATCCATTTCGGGAAATTTGCGGAAAATACTTCTGTGCCGGTACACTTTGGACTTGACGGACAAGTTAATGGATGGGGAAATCCTTATTTGTTATGGTTTATTCCGGCGATAGCCGTTGTCTCTTACATTGTACTGGAATATTTTGACAAACATTACAAAAGGATAAATTATCCGGTCAAAATCAAAAACGAAGAAATGGCAAATGCGATCTATTGGCTCGGCGTTCGCCAGACCCGCCGGATCAAGCCCATTGTAATGGCAATTTTTTGCTATCTAAGCAACGTGGCGTTTTATGTTGCCATACACAATGCCGACAGGTTATTATACCTGCCTCTTTTTTATTTCTTGATTGGCTGCCTGTTGATGGTGGTTTTGTTTTACCTGATAAAAATGATAAGGTTAAGAAAAAAATATTAACTTCCTGCGCTGCACGGCTCGTGCCTCGCGATCCGGTCGGAATGACGGACACCGTTGAGAGTTGAAAATTGAAAGTTGCTGACGCGCCAGCCAATTTCCCATGCTACATTATAATTCCAATTGTTCTACTATCTGCACTGCATTGGCTGCTGCGCCCTTGCGGATATTGTCGGCAACGCACCAGATGTGCAGGCTGTTCGGCTGCGACAGGTCGCGGCGGATGCGCCCGACAAATACTTCATTGCGCCCGGTGGCATGCTCGGCTACCGGGTAAATATTCCCGGCAACATCGTCCTGCAATACCAGCCCGGGAAATGCGCCCATTTGCCGCTTTACAACAGCTAAATCAAACGGCTGTTCGGTTTCTGCCATAATCGCCACGCTGTGCCCGTTGAGGATGGGTACGCGCACGCAAGTCGCCGTAACGGGCAGCGACGGCAGGTGCAGGATTTTCCGCGTTTCGTCTATCATTTTAATTTCTTCTTTCGTATAACCGTCACCGGCAAACACGTCGATGTGCGGGATACAGCTTTTGGAAATATTGTAGGGGAAATGCGCCGGCGCTTCACCGCGCAAGGTGCCTTCCAAATCGCGGATGCCTTTGGAGCCCGCCCCGCTCACGGCTTGGTAGCTCGCATAAAGCACCCGTTTCAACCCGTAATGGTCGGCAAGTACTTTGAGCGGCAACATGGCTTGTATGGTCGAGCAGTTGGGGTTGGCAATAATGCCTTTCGGCGTGGTGCGGGCGTCGTCAAGGTTTACTTCCGGCACTACCAGCGGCACGCCGGCGTCCATCCGCCAGGCGCTGCTGTTATCAACTACAATGGCGCCGGCAGCGGCGGCTAATGGCGCAAATTTTTTAGAGGTTTCCCCGCCTGCCGAAAACAGGGCATAATCAATGGCGCGCCCCCGAAAAGAGGTTTCGCACAGGGTTTCGACCCGGTAATTTTTCCCCCGGAAAGCAATTACTTTTCCTTCGGAACGCGCCGAGGCATACAAGTAAAGGTTTTCTACAGGCAACGGCGATGCTTCCAGTACCGCCAGAAATGTTTGCCCTACCACACCCGTGGCGCCGGCAATAGCGATGTTTAATTTTTTCATCTGTTTATATTAAAATGGTTGATGGGCGTTTTTTATTGGTTTATTTATAGCATCTTGTCAAGTCAGGCTGCCGGTGAACAAAAATAAAAGCCCAAAGGTACAGAAAATAATTCACCCGTCCAATGCCTGCACCGGAAGTTACCCAGCCCTAATATTTTAATATTTTTTCTAATCTTTTTTAATATTTTTTTTGCCGGATTGAAAATTCTTTTTACCTTTGCACTTGATTTAAGTTATTTAAAATATAATTAAGGCTCTTTAAAACATTTTGACCGCTTTTATTCAGTAGCTGAAATCTGGAAAATTTCATCTTGAAAAACAGAATAAAAGCAAAACTCCACGAGAGAGAAACGTGAATTTTTGCTTATAGTTTTTCAGGTATTCCAGAACCTCAGCTATAATAAGTAAAGTTCACGTTTCGGAGTTTTATACCAGACCCAACCACTCAGAAAAAAGCACTTCCCGAAACAGACTTCCCGGAATAAAAGCCGCCATTATGTTAAAGGCACAGATTACGCGAATTTTTTACGGATTACACGGATT
>JAIRLT010000227.1 GCA_031259225.1 Prevotellaceae bacterium | reverse complement strand
TGTTGCCTGTAACTACTTTAATGGGACTATTTACTGAAATTGTCTTCATCGGTTAAATTTCAGGCGTGACAAATGATATTTGAATGTTGTCGGTGTCCAACTCCAATTTTCCGTTATTGACTTTTAAGCCGCCGGCACTGGTCACCGCATTGTTGGTTATTGATGTGGTAACAGCGCCACGGGTGCCGCCAACGGAAACAGGTTGATTTGAGGATGCCGTGAATGTCAGTGCGTCGGCTTCCGTCTTGGTATAGTAGCCCGAAAGATCAACGGTGGTGGTGGTACCTAATTTTTCCCAAGCTGTACTATTCCACACCCATTCTTCCATCTCACCATTAGCCGTAGGGCCTACTAACCACACATCACCTGTTTTGTTTCCGGTTGATGGAAGATTGGCGGTTGTTGTTTTCGTACCTTTAAGCGTTAGCAACGATCCCAGCCCGCTGACTTTGTCATCGACATACTTTTTTGTCGCCGGGTTATAATCTGCCGCTGGCGTAAAAGCAGTGGTATTGTCTGTAAATAGTATCTTTGCAGCCAAAGCAGTAGCCAGCATGGCCGCCGTTACACCGCCGGAAGAAATACTTATTTCGCCCTTATCACTGACGGTTATACCACCGCTTGCCAGCGCCGTATATTCCTTTGCCGTTAATTCCACGATAGCGGATCCGGTAATGTTTACAAAATGTCGTGCTTTTCCGGAAATAACGCCGAATGCAAGCTCACCTTTGGCAAGCGTTGAAACGGTAGGCACATTACCGCTTGTAATGACCTTAATCGGTTTGTTTACTGAAATTGTTTTCATTATTGTTAAGTTTTATATTTCTATTAAAACGCTTTCTATTTTCAAATTATCCAAATCGCTCATTATTATCGTTTCATCTTTTTCGCCATCTTGCGAGGAAATGGATATAGTTTTGTCAGGTCGGTTTACTGCTACCACAGCCCCATTGGATAAGGTAAATGTATCAATATTGCTATTGGTGTCATTACCATCATTGCCGGCATTTTTGAAAATAAACGGCCGGCCGGAAAGTATGTCAATCAATATGCGGTAGCTCATTTCGCGAAATAATAATCGTAAGTTTTACATTCGGAAAATTTATATATAAATTGTTTCGTATTCCCATCAGGATACATGCGCAGTATCATTCCGTTTTCCTCATTAACAGTGAGGCGTTCGATTAACCACATCGGTTCATCTGTTGCGGAAGTTCCGGGCCATGCGTAACCGATGTAGATCGTGTTATTATCCTGCAAAATAGCAGAATACTTCCTGTTGATTTCCACGAGGCTTGCCTCGTTGCGCACACGGGTAAGGGGAGTAATACTATCCATATTAAAACGGTATGTCGAAGTTTAAGAATATATTACGCACAAAAGTAAGTGTGTCGCCCGAAAGTTCGGCCTTAAGCCAGGCCCGCAGGTCATAAATCTCATGTCCAAACAGCCATGATCCGTATGCCGGAGTTCCGAAACGTTTCATGACGGCCAACAAATCATCACGTGTTGCTATCATATTGAACGCCGAAATAATGGCGTCTTCATCCGTGCCATAGGCGTCCATGGCGTCAAAAAGCTGTTGCGAGACAAGGTTTATTTCATTCTTTGACAACGTCAGGTTTGAATCCGACACAGTCAGACCGGATACCGTTTCACTGGCTTTTTCTTCGGCTATTTCCGAAACAGTTTTTTTGAAAAATATTTTATAAGCGTAATATATAAGGATAATGACAACAAATATTACCAATATTCGCTTCAAGGTATAATTACCCACAACAGGTTCGTTTAAAAATCCTGACATATTACTGCTGTTTGCTACTTCGTTCATGGCTTTAGTTATTTGTTATTAATTTGTATCCCAACATACAGGCAAGTAGCAGATAGAGCACCACTATTGACCAGTTTAAATATTTATCCATAGTTTCATATTCATAAAAAAAGTTTTCGTAAAATTTGGCGGCAAAGTCATAGCTGCTTACTTTTTTTTTAGTGCATCAATATTCGGAAGTTTCGATTTTACCTCTGCTACCGTTAATTTCCCATCCCGGTTTACATCATATATATTGTTTTGTGCCGCAATTTTCCCGGCCGACAGCGAGCCTGTCTGCAATACCCAATCATCCGGCTTGCCGATGGCGGCGGGGAAAAAGGTTACAAAATAGGTGTCAGCGAATGAATGTATTTGTCCCGAATAAGGCGTATAGTATTTATACACGTAATCGAGTTGCGTTACGGCATCCATGGCGGCCAGTTGCTGCGTAGTGGTGCCTAATGACTGGGCCGTGTTAGGCATGAATTGAATCAAGCCCGTAGCGCCGGAAATGCTGTTTTTTGCGTTTGGCCGCAAACGGCTTTCCTGCCACATTACCCCCATGAGCCAATCAGGATCAATACCTAATTTTTGTGAAATGTTTTTAACCTTTTCCACAAAAGCCGCACGGGTAGACGGGTGCAAGTTTGTTTCGTAAATAAGCATAAATATTTAAGTTTATTCGATTAATGCAATGATAGCTTTATATTTTTCTTCGGAAACGCTGTTACTGACGCCAAAGGCGTAATATAGTGCGTCTTCTGTTTTTTCTCCCCAGATCCCGTCTTCCGCAAGGGGCTCAGTATCGGTGAACGTGGTGGGATAGCGGCGCATATATTCATTGGCCGCCTGCTGGAGCTTCCGAACGTGCTCACCCCGGTCACCATACTTAACAGGGAACACTATTCCGGCTGTTTCTTCATCCTGTTTTTTCCGTTCCCTTGTTTTCAATGCGAACAATACCGTTATCCCAATACATACAACAGCAAGCGTAGTAAATAGTATTATTTTCTGTTGTTTACTCATCTCATTCGGTAATCAGGGCCAGGAGTTCGGCATATTTATCACGCATCAGTTCTTTGTCGTAAAGTGTACGCACGGCGTTATCCGTTTGTTCATCATATATCCCGGTTACCGGCAGCGGCGCCAAGTGTGCATATACCGATGTGGGTAAATAGGCATTAAGCGCCCGTTGCAGGGCAGCGACTTCGGCGCCTTTGCTGCCGGGTTTCAACGGAAATTCGGCAGGGTCGCGCAATGGGTCAAAGCGGAACACGAAGTAATACATGCAGAAGCCCGCAATAAGCACTATCAATATGATGAAGACGCCTTTTTTCATGCTTGCTTATTCCTTGTCTGCTGTGTCGGTATTTTTTTGTTCCTGAAAAAAACGTAATACACCACAATGGCCATTACAGCTACGCCAATCCAAATCATTTTTTTGTCTTTCATATTCTTAAAAATTATTTATTTTTTCACAATTTTCACGATCAGCAACACCAACACCACGAAGAGCAACAGGCGAATAATAATACTTGACCGCTGTATGGCCAAATACCTGTTATACATAATGGCCTGTGCATTGGCAATGTCCCAATCATCATAGGTATCGGCATAGTAGTAATTTATATCGGCACGCTTATTATGCCGTTTTGCCTGTGGGCGCGGCATGTCATATACGGGAGCGCCTGCCAAACCTGTTCCTGTTTCAAACATAGTTTCTACTGTTTTAGCGTTATTTTTATCGCTGGACAATCGCATGATGTCACCCACATCAATGCCGGTTTTATTCCGGTAGGGCAGATACAGCCGCGCGGCTTCCAGCATATTTACTTTGTTGCTTTCCATATTTTTTAAAGGCATATATTACAAATAGTAAGGCGACCAATGTTACCAGCCAGCCAATATGTTTTTTTCTATTCTCCAATTTTGTTACTTTTTGTTGCAGGGCTGCTACGGCTTTTGTTTCGTTGTCGGGTTTATCGTTCAGTGCTTCCGTGTATGTGTGGAAGGCGTTGTGATTCCTGCTGATCCATATTGTTGATTTATTGCCCGGCTTTTGATTTTTCACAGGCAGGCAAAACGGACTTTCAACACACGATACAACAAACAGGTGTCCCGGCAATACACTTATCTCACGTCCGGGTGCAGGAATAACATTCATTTCCCCACGTTTGTAAAACAGCCGCTCGCTGGGATAGAGGGTTATTCCGGCCAATGATTCTTGAGGAATTTCGGCGGCTGTGTCCTGTATGGCGTCTTGGTATGTTTTATATACAAATCCGCTCCGCGCGAGCCAAAACACGGCTTTATCCGCCGCACTTGCCGGCATATTCAAAATAACCGAGGTTGGCGACGTGGCGCTGAGTATTACGCCACGCGGGTAGGTGTCGTATTGTTTTTTCATTTACTTTTCTTTTTTAAGACATAGATGATAAATGCAACGATAGCAAGCACAATCACGCCGATGACGGTGTTATTTTTCTTTTGCTCCGCTTGTTTTTCAGCTTCCACTTTTGCTTTTTCTTCGGCCTCATATTGCTCTATTTTATCAACAGGGATTTCTTCACCCTGTAAAATTGCAATATCTCGCTTATACCTCTTTATATTTTCATTGGCTTTATCAATGCGGTCTTGTAATTTTTTAATATCGCTGTCTAAAAATGATAAATTCAAAATTATTCTATCATTATCTGCGTCCAATTTAAGCTTACCACTGATAATACCGATGCTACTAAAGGGATTATTTGAAACCAACAGTGAACGAATGTTTTCAATCCTTTTTACAAAATCATTTCGATCGATATAAGCCAAATAATCCGGAAGGTCTGTCATGATTCAAATTTTAATTCGTAATATGTCAATTCCAATTCTGCCGCTTCATCTTCATATAAATCTACCTGATACAGTAGCTTATGAT
>JAIRLT010000048.1 GCA_031259225.1 Prevotellaceae bacterium | reverse complement strand
TCGTCAATCAACTGTGTAACGCGCTCGAAAATGCGTTGCAGTTTGGTGTAATGGTCATCGTATTTATACAATGACAATGAGCCCAACACTACTAATGTCGCCACATTCCCCGATACGCGGATAATGCCGTACCCCATGACCGTCGTTCCCGGGTCAATGCCCATAATCACGCGCTCGGGAAGCGCAGCCGTTTTTTTTATTTTGGAAATGACCGGCATTGTGGTATTTATTTCTTGCTATTTGTCCTAAAACCGATAGGATTTCTTGGCTTTTCTTCCAATTGTTTTTTACTTAATGCCTCTATCAATATCTGATATAATTCATCTGTATTTATTTCCAATTGTTCAATCCGGTTACGCAATTCCTCATAGCCTGTTATCATTTGCCGCATAGTTACGAATGCTCGCATAATAGCAATATTCATATTAACCGCCACCGGCGAGCGTAAAATAGAAGAAAGCATTGCTACACCTTCTTGCGTAAAGGCATAAGGCAGATAGCGAGTGCCGCCCCAACTTGAGGCGCCAATTTGGTACCTCAAGTTTTCAAATTCTTTTGCGGTAAGTTGAAACATAAAATCTTGCGGGAAACGGTCAATATTGCGCTTAACGGCACGTTTCAATATTTTAGTTTCAATCTCATATAATCTGGCTAAATCAAAATCCAACATTACTCGTTGGTTTCTAATCTCATAAATTTTATTTAAAACAATTTGTAACTCCACCATTGTTGCCGATTGTATTAGTGAATAATTTCAAATCCGGTATAAGGCTGTAGCGCTTTGGGAATACGGATGCCGACGGGACATTGATTGTTTTCCAACAGCGCGGCAACGATGCGCGGCAACGCCAGCGAACTGCCGTTCAGGGTATGCGCCAGCTGTATTTTTTTGTTTTCGTCGCGGTAACGCAATTTCAACCGGTTGGACTGGAACGTTTCGAAGTTGGATACCGAACTTACTTCGAGCCACCGTTCCTGTGCCGCCGAGAATACTTCGAAATCGAATGTGAGGGCGGAAGTGAAGCTCATGTCGCCGCCGCAGAGTTTGATAATACGGTAGGGCAATTCCAACGATTGCACAATATTTTCGACGTGCTGCACCATTTCGTCCAGTGCGGCATAGGAATTTTGCGGCAACTGCAATTGCACAATCTCTACCTTGTCGAACTGGTGCAGACGGTTCAAACCGCGCACATCTTTTCCGTACGAGCCGGCTTCCCTGCGGAAACAGGGCGTGTAGGCGGTTAGTTTCACCGGCAGTTCCGGTGCATTCAAAATCACGTCGCGGTAAATATTGGTTACCGGCACTTCGGCGGTAGGTATCAAATAAAAATTGTCAATGTCCACATGGTACATTTGTCCTTCCTTGTCGGGTAAGTTCCCGGTGCCAAACCCCGACGTTTCATTGACCATCAGCGGCGGCTGCACTTCGGTGTAGCCCGCAGTCGTGTTACAATCCAGAAAATACGCAATGAGCGCGCGTTGCAACCGCGCGCCTTTGCCTTTATACACCGGAAATCCTGCGCCGGTCAGTTTCACGCCTAAATCGAAATCTATGATGTCATATTTTTTCGCCAGTTCCCAATGCGGCAGTTTCTGCGGCAATGCCGGTTTTTTGCCGCCTTCGCGAACAATTACATTGTCTTCTGCCGTGCTGCCGGCAGGCACTTGCCCAGCCGGCAAATTCGGCAACTGCACCAACAAACCGGTCAATTTTTTTTCGGTTTCTGCTAATTGTTGCTCCAGTGTTTTCGACAATTCCTTGAGCGTGGCGGTTTGTTGTTTGGCGGCTTCGGCAGCTTCTTTATTGCCTTGTTGCATCAGCACGCCAATTTGCCGCGCCACCGTATTTTGTTCCGCCAGGTTATTATCCAACGACGTTTGCAGGGCTTTGCGTTCATCGTCAGTCGCTATGACTTGCTGTATGCAGGATGCCGCGTCAAAATTTTTTACCTTCAACCGTTCGACCACATAGCCGGGTTGTTCGCGGATAATTTTCAGTGTAAGCATACCTCTATATTCGTTTAATTCGTATAATAAAAAAACTCCCGAACCTACCGCGCGGCACGTTCAGGAGATACTGTGTTTATCTGCTACCGGACGGCTACGCCACCACCGGCAACACCGATACGTAGGATTTGTTATTTCTTTTTTTGCGGAAACTCACCGTGCCGTCAACCAGCGCAAACAGGGTGTGGTCTCTGCCGATACCTACATTGTCGCCCGGATAATGTACCGTGCCGCGTTGTCGCACTAAAATATTTCCGGCTTTCGCTACTTGTCCGCCGAATAATTTTACGCCTAAACGTTTGCTGTGTGATTCGCGCCCGTTCTTGGAACTGCCGACGCCTTTCTTATGTGCCATAATTTTTTACTTTTAATTTACCGTATTTAGTTTGCCGCTAAAATTTCATCAATTTGAATTTGCGTTAGTGATTGGCGGTGCCCGTTCTTTTTCTTGTAACCTTTGCGGCGTTTCTTTTTGAAGACAATCACTTTGTCGCCTTTGACATTTTGAAGGATGGTTGCATTCACTGCCGCGCCTTCTACTACCGGCGTGCCGACTTTCACATCGCCGTCATTGCCGGTGAGCAATACTTTATCGAAGCGTACTTTGTCGCCTTCTGCGCCTTCGAGGTGATGAACAAAGATTTTTTTACCCGGTTCTACGTTGAACTGAAAACCTGCAATATCAACAATTGCATACATAATGTTAATTTTTAAAATTTCGGCGGTAAGCGGCATTGTCGGGCAACGCTCTTAAATCATAGCTTAGCAGCCGTATATGTTCCCGATTGTATTTTTTAAAATCGGGCTGCAAAGATACAACTTTTTTTTAATATAAAAAATTTAAGCGAAAAATTTGCTAATAAAAAAAATCTTATTACATTTGTGTCATAAATCAAGTTCTTTTTTTAATGGAGCTAAAAAGCCAAATATGTTATTGGCTTTTTTATCGGCTATCTGAAATCTACTAAATTTCAAACTATAAAACGTATAATTTTCACAAGTAAACGTGATTTTAATTTATTTTTTATAGTGGGTTTTAGTAGAACCTCAGATAGCAATAAAATAGGATCGCGTTTCGTTTTTATTACATTAAATAAAATCAAAACGAAAATATTGGCAACAAATAAAAATTTGCGGCAGGGGTTGTTTTATATAAAAAAGTTTGTGTTTGAAAAACAACCCCAATGCTGCAAAAAATAATAAAAATTAAAAAATTCAATTACATGAAAAAAATTTTCTTTCTTTTTGCAATGCTTGCAAGCGTAGCAGCAAGCGCACAAGTAACAAACATCGAACCAGTCAATGCAAACTACGCAACTAAAACCGTTTCTTTCCGCGTGTGGTGGAATGCAGGCTCACGGGATGCTACGCACCTTTCCAAAGTGTGGGTGTGGGTCGACTACATTAAAGTAAATACCAACAACACGGCTTCAGGCAATACGTGGACGCGCGCTGCCGTTTCCGCCGCCTCGCCGACTGCGTCTGTTTCATATGACGGTAGCAACCGGCAGGGATTTTGGTTGCAAGGTAGTAGTGGTAGTTACAGCGCCACCGTTACCGTTCAACTAAACATTACCGAACTAAAATTCAACTGGTGTGCCTACGTTTCCGACTATCCGCCGAATGTAACGCTGGATAAAGGAACTTATACTTTTAAGGGAACAACCGATTTTATAGTAAGTAATCCATCACAAACTTTGACAACTAAAACAATTGCAAAATCAAGTCTAAGTGTTAATTCATCCAGTACGTTTACAGATGCAACGGGTTGTCCCGGTATCGGCAGCCTTTATTGTCCCTACACCGGCAGTGATTTGTATATGGATGCCTCGCATCTTTGCCAACAACGCACCAGCGGCGCGAAGAATTGGGAAGCGTGGATAAAAGACACACGCGACAATGAGTTGTATCGAATTGTATTCATGCCCGACGATAAATGGTGGCTGGCGCAAAATATAAAATTAGCAAGCTATGGTGGTTCTGCGGTAGGTTCTGAAATTAGCGGCTGCACAAAAGATGAATGTGGAAGGACTTATTCTTGGGCACAAGTATATGCTTCGTATGCGGGTGGTTCAAGTGGTGATGTAGGAAATGTGCAGGGTATTTGTCCACCCGGATGGCTTTTACCTGTTAAAGAAACGTATGCTACGCTAGTAAACTCTTTTGGAGATGCTAGCACCGCATGTGCATCACTACGCGCGTATGACTCGCCGTGCCCACCGGTAAACGATCATTACGGTTGGGCTGGCACGATTGGTGTCGTGAATGGCGTTATAGCACCCAGCTGCGCGTTTTGGTACACTAATGATTATGGTAGGGAAGACGGCTTCGGTTGTGATAGGATCGGCACTGGCGGTTGTGGTACCCAGTGCGATTATCCAGGCTTGGACAATATCGGTGAAAAAAGTGAACAAGCTGTAGTCCGTTGTTTCCGCCAACTGTAGTTTTTGCAAAAATATTATAATAATATGGAAGCAAAAAATATTGCTTCTAAACAATATTATGCCCTGTTATCATTAGGATTTCACCGCACAACCTTATAAAATCAATTCAGAATGAACTACAAATTAGTTTATACCATTGATTTCACACAAACGCAGCTTTATACAAAAGTAGTTACATTCATAGGCGACTGCAGTAAGATTATTCCAAAGATAAGTTGTGATTTGCAATTTCTTCCGGCATGAAACTATGCAACCTTAAATTTTGAAATCTTTGAATTTTGAAATCTGTTGCAGCGAAGGGAACCGGTTAATGCAACTCTCCGTCCGGTGGCATTGGACAGTGACATCAAATTCCCCGCATCCTCAAACTATAAATTTGCAGAAGCTCGCTTTTTTGCGTACTTTTGTTTTATTGGTTTTGCGCGGCAATAAAAAATATAATCATGCCATCCATTATACAGATAGACGATAAATTGATAAGC
>JAIRLT010000045.1 GCA_031259225.1 Prevotellaceae bacterium | reverse complement strand
CCTGTTCGTATTGCGCCGCAATGGCTGCCGCCACGCTGCCGGTGCCACAGGCAAGCGTTTCACCCTCTATGCCGCGTTCGTAGGTGCGGATAAGCAGGCATTGCGGTGTTTGCTGCACGAAATTGATATTAGCGCCTTCGTTGCCTGTCAGCGTGGCGTCATAGCGTAAAATACGGGCTTCGGGAACAAAGTTAATAGCATTTATGTCGTCAATAAAACGCACAAAATGCGGCGCGCCGGTATCCAGCAGATAGTCTTTTCCGCGCCGTTCTGCGGGTTTTGCGTCAATCATTTTCAACCGGACGGTATAATTGTTGCCGTTTTCGCTCAATATTTCCGCCGTATGCGCCCCGTCAACGGCACGGAAAGTATAGGTCTTTTTCGTGGTTAGTATGTGGTGGGCAAAAGCGGCGAGGCAGCGTCCGCCATTACCGCACATGACACTTTCGCGACCGTCGGAATTATAGTAACGCATGGCAAAATCATCGTTTCCGGCGGGCTGGTCTAATAACATCAACCCGTCTGCGCCAATGCCAAAATGACGGTCGCACAAAAAAGCAATATGTTTTTCCGTTAATGCGGAAAACAAGCCGGTTCTGTTGTCTAACAACACAAAATCATTTCCCGCCCCCTGGTATTTATAAAAAGGAATTATCATTTCCGGTACAGTTTTTGCAAAGGTACACATTAAACCAAAATAAAAAAAGTTATTCAAAGTATATCGTTAATCTTAAAAACACTAAAAACATGAAACGCACATTTATTTTTATTGTATTAGCAGTAGTGATTGGCGGTTTTTCCGGCGGCTTGTGTGCAAAATATGCCATAGCACAGGAACGTCGCGCCATGCCGGATGTAAAACGGGAAACCCCGCTATCAGTTCCCCATACGGCTACGCCCCTGAACCAGGCAAAGTGGCCGGATTTTACGTATGCTGCCGAAAATTCGGTAGAAGCCGTAGTGCATGTGGCGTCTATTTACCCGCGCCGGAAAGAAACGGTAACGTCAATATTGGAATACTATTTCGGTTACCGTTCGCCACATGAAGAGCGGCGTCCGGCAGTAGGCAGCGGTTCCGGCGTCATCCTTACAACCGATGGATACATTGTTACCAACAATCATGTGATTGATAAAGCCAGCGACATTCAAGTAACATTGTACGACAAGCGCCGGTTTCCCGCCAAGCTCATCGGCACCGACCCTGCAACGGATGTCGCGGTGTTGAAAATCGACACAGGCGACTTGCCGTTCCTTCCCTTTGGAAACTCTGATTCTTTGCGGTTAGGCGAGTGGGTGCTGGCTATCGGCAATCCCTATAACCTTACATCTACTATTACGGCAGGTATTGTCAGCGCTAAAGGACGGCACATGCTTTCGCCCGACGGGCGTTTCAAAATCGAATCGTTTATTCAGACCGATGCGGCGGTAAATCCCGGCAATAGCGGCGGCGCACTGGTGAACACGCGCGGCGAACTGATGGGTATCAATACCGCGATTGCTTCGCCTACCGGTTCATTTTCCGGTTATTCGTTTGCCGTGCCTACCGCCATTGTGCAAAAAGTAGTGGAAGATATTATCCAGTATGGCGCTGTGCAGCGTGCTGTGCTTGGCATTGTGATGACGGACATAACGGATGATATTGCCAAAAAAATGAATTTAGCCCAGCTTGACGGCGTTTTCGTAGTCAATCTTGTTGCCGGTAGCGCTGCGGAAAAAGCCGGTATCCGCAAAGAGGATGTGATTACGCATATCAATGGCGTAGCGGTAAAGAATACTTCGGCAGTGCAGGAACAAATTGGGCGTTACCGTCCGGAAGAACAAATAGAAGTGCTGGTAGAAAGGGATGGCAAAAAACGGCATGTCAATGTTGTATTGGCAAAATTTGAGGCAACAATTAAGTTTCCGAATGAAAAATTTTATGATGCAAAATAAAATAGCCGTATATATAATGTAAATGGGTGATCCTTTATAATATATATATATTTAAATTATTGTATTTTTTAATCTGGAAAATTTTTCGTACTTTTGTGCCCTTTTTATTTTCATAAGTTTTATGAGACAATTAAAAATCACCAAGTCCATCACAAACCGAGAAAGCGCATCCCTTGACAAGTATTTGCAAGAAATCGGACGAGAAGAATTAATCACGGTAGAGGATGAAGTAGAGTTGGCGCAGCGCATCCGGCGCGGCGACCAGGATGCTTTGGAGAAATTGACCCGTGCCAATTTACGTTTTGTAGTGTCTGTAGCAAAGCAATATCAAAACCAGGGATTGAGCCTTCCCGACTTGATTAACGAAGGTAATTTGGGATTGATAAAAGCTGCCGAAAAGTTTGACGAAACGCGCGGGTTTAAATTTATTTCATATGCAGTGTGGTGGATCCGCCAGTCGATATTGCAAGCTTTGGCGGAGCAATCGCGTATTGTACGTTTACCGCTTAATCAGGTGGGATCGCTCAATAAAATAAACAAGGCGCTGGCGAAATTTGAACAGGAAAATGAACGCCTACCTTCGCCCGAAGAGTTGGCGGAAATGATGGAAATCCCTAAAGAAAAAATATTAGACACCCTGCGCGTATCAGGGCGCCATGTGTCGGTGGACGCGCCGTTTGTAGAAGGCGAAGACAACAGCCTGCTTGATGTGCTGGTCAATAACGATTCCCCGAATGCCGACCGCGGACTGATTAACGAATCGCTTTCTACGGAAATAGACCGCGCCCTTTCTACATTGACCGAACGCGAACGCGAAATAGTGAAATGCTTTTTCGGCATTGGCGGTTCGCAGGAATTGACGCTCGAAGAAATCGGCGACAAGTTCGGGCTTACCCGCGAACGCGTACGGCAAATAAAGGAAAAAGCCATTCGTCGCTTGCGGCACAGTACGCGAAGTAAATTATTAAAAACGTATTTAGGTTAATCGATAATAGAGTTTTGTTTTAATTGTTTTTTTGGAATTCCTGCGAAAGCAGGAATTTTTTTTATTCTTGCCGGTGCCGCAGATGAAAATAAGACTTAAAACGATTATCACATTAGTACATTAAACAATCAATCACATCTACAACAAAAAAATTATAAATAAAATTTGTGGATAAAAAAATTAGTTCTATATTTGTGGCATAAAAGTTCTTTTAAATATTGAGTCCATTTATTCTCTTCTTGAGATCTAGACAATTTCAATTATCTTGTGAATATAATAAGACTTTTCACGTGTGAACGTGGGTTTTTCTTATTAACGAGATATGGTAGTCTAGAACCACAAGAAGAAAATAAGTTTAATTCACGTTTCGTTTTTACAGTATGGCATAAGACCGGGACGTGGAAAATGGCAGCGAATAAAAAATTGCAGCAGGGGATTGTTTTTATATATGAATTGACACGAATTTTTACGGATTACGCGGACAATATATATGCAGTGAAGAGGCGTTTTGTTAAAGAATAATTGGTTTGTGTTTTGTGGGTGCAAAATGCCTCT
>JAIRLT010000266.1 GCA_031259225.1 Prevotellaceae bacterium | reverse complement strand
GTTTTGAGAACATGGGCAGCTATATGTGGCTCTTTCTGGAGTCAAGATCCCAGGCGCCCTCTGTGTTTTGCTCCCTGATGATATGGACGATTTCAGCATTTGCCCAGCCGTTGATGTTGACTAACTAATGTGATTAATTATTTAATGTGCTAATGTGACTAATTGGCTGGCGCCAAACTAATGTGATTAATTATTTAATGTACTAATGTGACTAATTGGCTGACGCCAAACTAATGTGATTAATTATGTAATGTGCTAATGTGACTAATTGGCGGCGCCAATGAATAATGAACAATGAATAATGGGGTGCGCCGCGCCGTCATTGCGAGCGAAGCGAAGCAATCCAGATGAATAATGAATAATGAACCGGATAAACATATTTTGTACCTATACAAAACCATAAAAAGAACGGAAAAGTAGGAAATCAACATGGCTAAAACCATAAAAACAATTGAAAAGTACCTTCTGCCTATCGGCAGAAGCATAAAAACAGTTGAAAAGTACTTTCTGCCTATCGGCAGAAGCATAAAAACAGTTGAAAAGTACCTTCTGCCTATCGGCAGAAGCATAAAAACAATTAAAAAGTACCTTCTGCCTATCGGCAGAAGCATAAAAACAATTGAAAAGTACCTTCTGCCTATCGACAGAAGCATAAAAACAATTAAAAAGTACCTTCTGCCTATCGGCAGAAGCATAAAAACAATTGAAAAGTACCTTCTGCCTATCGGCAGAAGCATAAAAACAATTGAAAAGTACCTTCTGCCTATCGGCAGAAGCATAAAAACAATTAAAAAGTACCTTCTGCCGATAGGCAGAAGCATAAAAACAATTGAAAAGTACCTTCTGCCGACAGGCAGAAGCATAAAACAAACATTTATTAAACAATTAATCACATTAGCACATTAAATAATTAGTCACATTAAACAATTAGCACATTAAAAAGATGACCGGTTTTTTGAGGAATATGCCGCCGATAGTGCGGAATTTGATAGTGATAAATGTAGCCATGCTGCTTATCACTACGTTTTCGGGTGATTTCATGTACGGGCATTTTGCGCTGTACTACCCCGGCTCGCCACTTTTCAAGCCCTACCAACTGCTGACGCATATATTCATGCACGGCGGTTTCGGGCATTTGCTGTTCAACATGTATGCCCTGTGGCTGTTCGGCAACGCGCTGGAATACCAGTGGGGCGGGAAAAAGTTTTTAACCTTTTATTTGGTAACCGGCATCGGCGCGGCGTTATTCTATGCGCTGGTGTTGTGGATACAGGTGTTGCACGCCGAAGCGCAAATCGACGCGGCGACACTGGCGCAGATGAAAGAATTCCTGCGGGAAGGGAATGTGTTTGTGAACCGCTCGCCCGCCATGCAACAGTGGTATGTGACGATGAATACCCCCATGGTCGGCGCATCCGGCGCGGTGTACGGCGTATTGCTGGGCTTCGGCATGCTGTACCCGAATACGGTACTGCATTTTATTTTCCCGCCGGTAGCGTTAAAAGCCAAATGGGTGGTCATCGGTTACGGCGCAATAGAATTACTGTTGGGGCTGGCAAATTCCGGCGGCAACATCGCCCACTTTGCCCATGTGGGCGGCATGCTGTTCGGGTTTATCCTGATAAAATACTGGCGACGGAAAGGAAGAATGTACTATTAACCACCATCCGAAGCATCGCGTATGTTTAGTCCATTAACAGACCTGCCTGTCACCGGTTCACCTGCCCCGACGGGTAACGTACCGCAGGCGGTGCTAAGTAGGAATTAGAAAACAGGAACCAATGAAACATATTATAACGTGGGTACTGAAAGTGGGCATTGTGCCGGCGGCGGTTGGTTTGGCGATGTCCTACTTTGCACGCTACGTCCATCCTGCCGGCACGTGGTTCTTCGCTTTCTTCGGGTTGCTGTTCCCGCAATTAGTGGCGTTGAATGTCCTGCTGGCTGTTTCGTGGCTGGTAGTAAAGCGCAAGGTTTTGTGGTGGCATGCGGCAGTCATCCTCCCGGCGTTCTTTTTCCTCCCGGCGTATGTGCAATGGCAGCGCGGCGACCATCAACCCGTGCAGCGCGGCGAAATAAAAATCATTACGTATAACGTGCATCTGTTCGGCGTCAATACCGCCACCCGAACGCTGGAAACCCTGCCGGACATCGCGGCGTTCATCGGGAAGGAAGCGCCCGATATCGTATGCCTGCAGGAAGCGGCGGTATTTGACACAGCCGGTATCCGCCGCCTTTTCCCGGACTATCCCCATATCTATTACCGGTCGCGCAGGCTGTTCGGCAAGGCGTGGTTTACGACCGCAACCCTGAGCCGCCACCCTGTCCGGGGAAAAGGCGTGATTGTTTTCCCCAACTCCGGGAATACCTGTATTTATACGGATATTTCCATTGACGGGCAAATCGTCCGCGTGTACAACAATCATCTCGAATCAACGCGGCTGGACCTTGCCATGAGTTTCTCGCGGCTGAAAGAAGACCGTGTCCGCAACGAAGAAATAAAACGGGTAACCGTCCGCCTGCGCGACGCCTTTAAGAAACGCGCCGCCCAAGTGGACACAGTGGCGGCGCATATTGCCGCCTCGCCCTACCCGGTGCTGGTGTGCGGCGATTTCAACGACTTGCCCATGTCCTATACCTACCGGAAAATGAAAGGCAGCCGGCATGACGCTTTCATGGACGCCGGCGCCGGCATGCCGTCGTCATTCCGCAGCATGCTGCCGGCATTCCGTATTGATTATATTTTCAACGATGATTATTTTGAAGCCAAACAATTTTATATCCCGGAAATACGCTACTCCGACCACTACCCGGTGGTAGCGGTGTTTGCACGGCACAGCACGGCACAGCCAATGGATAATGAAAAATAAACTTAAAAAGGATGCGTCCGGCGAACGGCGCATCAAAAAAACACAGGAATTAAAAACCAAACATAAAGGATTAGAAAATGCAAATCGGATTTGATGCAAAACGCGCTTTCAAGAACTTCACGGGACTCGGCAATTATAGCCGGGCGGTGATTTCCATTTTATCGGATTTTTATCCCGATAACCGGTACTTTTTATATACGCCGTTCTACAAAAAACACCCGCTGTTATCTTTTGCCCGCCGCCCAAACATCACGGTGCGCGGACCGGAGGGCTTCCTGAAACGTTTGCCGGCGGCGTGGCGTTCATTGGGCATGGCAAGCGACATCCGGTTTGAGAAAATCGAACTGTTCCACGGGCTGACCGGCGAGCTGCCGGTGGGCTTGCGTAAAAATATCCGCACGGTGGTTACGGTGCACGACTTGATTTTTTTACGCTATCCCGATTATTACAAATCCATCGACCGGTGGATGTATACGCGGAAACACAAGCGGGCTTGCGAAACCGCCGATTTGGTGATTGCCATCAGCAAACAGACGAAAGAAGATATCATGGAATTTTTCGGTATCGATGAAAAGAAAATCCGGCTGGTGTATCAGGGCTGCGATGCACAGTTTTACCGGACGGCTACCGGCACGGAAAAGCAGAATGTACGCGCCTTGTACCGGTTGCCCGAAAAGTATGTACTGTATGTGGGGACGGTCGAAATGCGGAAGAATTTAGTTACGCTGGTCAAGGCAATGCCGCTGCTGCCCGAAGACGTGCAATTAGTGGTCGTGGGACGGGAAACGGCTTATGCAAAAAAAGTAAAAGAAGTAATAGCCGCCCGGAAACTGGAACGGCGCGTACTGTTTTTGGATGAAGTAACATTTAACCACCTGCCGGCGATTTACCAACAGGCGCAAGTATTTTGTTTGCCCTCGTTGTTTGAAGGTTTTGGCATCCCGGTGCTGGAAGCGCTCAATTCGCGCGTGCCGGTGGTGGCGTCGAATATCTCGAGCCTGCCCGAAGCCGGCGGCAGCGGGCAACTGTACGTCCCGCCGAGTGATGAACAGGCTATGGCGCACGCCATCCAACAGGTGCTGGACAATGCCCCGTTGCGCAACAAAATGATTGCTGCCGGAACGGAACATGCCATCCAATTCCATGAAGAAAGCATTGCCCGGAACATTTGGAACGTATACAAGGAACTGGTACCATGACCGGCGTCCTTCAACAGGCGGTGCAGACCTTGCATGCCGGCGGGCTGTTGCTTTACCCGACCGATACGCTGTGGGGCATCGGTTGCGATGCCACGAACGAAACAGCCGTCGGGAAAGTATATGCCCTAAAACGGCGCGCCGACAGCAAAAGCCTTATTTTATTAGTCTCCGGAATGGATATGATTAGCCGTTATGTGCCGCAGATACCCGGTATTGCTATTCATTTAACGGAAACAGCCGGAGCGCCGCTCACATTAATATACCCGCAGGCGCGCGGGCTGGCGGCAAATGTACTGGCAGCAGACGGCAGCGTTGCCCTGCGCATCGTGCAGCATGATTTTTGCCGGCAATTACTGTACCGGTTCCGCCGACCGCTTGTTTCCACCTCTGCCAACCTCTCGGGGCAGCTCCCGCCGGCGGACTTTCCACAGGTTCCCGAAGAAATAAAAAACGGCTGCGATTTCATTGTGCCGGAGGAATACGAAGGCGCTCCCACGCGGAAACCCTCGTCCATCATCAAAATCAGCCTGCACAATGAAGCAATAAGAATTAGGAATTAAGAATTAGGAATTAAAAAAACAATGAAAATAAACAGACTTTACAGGGGATTAAGAAAACTGGGTGTGAGCAAATGGATACTGACGCCACTGTTCCGGAACACGCGCGTCATTATAGTCCTGCCGGACTCCGGGAATGAGGGGGATGGCCGCAGGAAGGGTCTGAAGCTTGCGGGGAGCCTGATAAGGCGTGGTTACCGGGTTTCGCTGGAGGATTGCAGCTGCCGCCGCGCGCGCTATACGCTTTGGCTGTGGGAGGAGCACAGCCGTTTTGTGAACGGGCAGGTGAAACGTCTTAAAGCGAGAACTAAAAACTAAGAACTGAGAGTTAAGAACTGAGGGAAAAAAATGGCGGGAGTTGTCTATCATAAACACAGGGTTTGCATAGAGGCGAATGTACTATGGCAAAGCGGGATTATCACCCGCAGCAATTACGACGCGATGGTGAAGCGTCGTCGGCTGACGGTTGTTCGCAGGGGGGGCGGCGCAGATACTCCCGCCCTGGTGTCGTGGAATGATTTCCCGGAGCATCTCCGGGCGGAGGTGAAGTCGGCGCTGGGTGGTGATCCGCGCGATCTGGCTCAACGGAATATCCTTACTGAATACCTGGAATATGACGCTTCCGCAGAGGTATTTTTCTCCGGTTACCGTCGGGCTGACGGCGATTTTTTGCCTTCGGAAACGGTAGAGAAATACATAGCCAATGCGGGGGTTCTCAACGCTATCGGTCGGTACCTGGAAACGGTATCGCATCGCCGTTCGCCAGCCGGTAGCCAGGGTTTGTGGGAAACGCTGTCGGATAGCGCCGTCCGGGTTGACCGTAGCGACTGGCCGCACGACCTTCCGGTGCACTGGCAGCGTCTCCGGTCAAAATACGTGCGATACGTGGAGGAGGGTTATTCCTCGCTGGTTCACAAAGGGTTCAGCAACCGGAGCGCGGCGCGGGTAAAGGAGGATATTCAGACGGCGGTATTGCAGAAACTGCTGTCGAACAACCGTAATCTGGACAATGGGCAGGTATCGGAGCTTTACAACCTGGTGGCTTCGGCGTCGGGGTGGAAAACGATCTCTGCGTCGACGGTTGGCGTATGGCGCGAGCGGTTCTCCCTGGAGGCCAGTCCCGGTCGGCTTGGCATCGGCAGCATGATGAACGGCAAGCTGATGCAGCACAGGCGTTCGCGCCCGTCGACGCCGATGAACATGTGGAGCATGGACGGGTGGGTAGCGGAGTTGCTGTACAGCGACAGCCATGAGGGTCGCAGCACGTATACGAACCGTTTGACGGTTGTGGTTGCGATAGACGTATTCGGCAACTACCCGGTGGGTTATGCCATCGGGAGCCACGAAACGCCGGAACTGATAAGCCTCTGCCTGCGGAACGCGATCAATCATGTGGAGGAACTGTTTGGTTCTCGCTACCGTCCGCATCAGCTTCAAAGCGACCGTTACCAGATAAAGAAGCTGACGCCTGTTTACGAAGCGGTAGCCAAATACGTCACGCCTGCGCGTGCGCACAATGCGAAAGCGAAGCCCGTAGAGCCGTTTTTCAAAGACGTGAACCGTTACTGCCAGCTTCATTATGCGAACTGGAGCGGCTTCGGTGTTACGTCGCAAAAGGAGCGGCAACCGAATCTTACGGAGTGGTTGAAATCGAACCGCCACCGGATTCCCGACCGTTCGGGGTGCGAATCGCAGTTGCACGCCCTCATAGCGGATTTGCGCCGCCAGGGGCGCGAGGCCTACCTGGACGGGTGGCGCCAGGTTCCGGAATCGGGCAGGCTGGTGATGAGCGAGGAGGATTACCTGTATTATTTCGGCGACGTGCGGCGTAACCGCCGGGGTGAAATCATCACCAATACGCTCCAGGGCGACGGCGTGACGGCGTCGATCGGCGGCGAGGAGCATACTTACGACTGTTTTGATTTGAGTTTCCGCCGTCATGCCGGGGAAAAATGGATCCTGCACTGCTGCCCGGAATCCCCGGAGCGCGTGCTGGCGGTGAATGCGGAGGGGAGTCTTCGCTACCTGCTGGAGAAAAAGTATGTACAGCCGATGGCGCTTGCCGACCGCCAGCCGGGCGACAGCGAGGCGTTGAAGCGGGTGAACGATTTCAATCAATCGGCCATAGAGTACCTGACGTCGTTCAACTGCCGTCGTGATGAAATAATAGAGAAGTACCTGGATGATCTTCCGGCGCTTAACGACACGCTGCAAAAGTTTTGCATTACCGACAGCCGGGGTCAGCATAAGGATAACCTGAGCGCCAGCCGCGCACTGCAGGCAGCCCGCCAGTTGGAGGGTCGCCAGGCACGGTCGGCGAAAAAGAAGGCGTCGGCGGCCCGGCAGGATTTTGCCGACGAACACGCCCGGTACATCGACGAAAAGGTGGACATGGGAAAGTACTGCGAGTTGTGAGAACTAAGAGTTAAGAACTAAGAACTAAGAGTTAAGAACTAAAAATTAAACAGCGATTAAACAGCATGAAAACAGAACAGAAAAAACAGATAGTTGCCGCCCTGGAGAGTTATATGAAGGAACACGGGGTCACGCAGAACGAAG
>JAIRLT010000263.1 GCA_031259225.1 Prevotellaceae bacterium | reverse complement strand
ATCATTTATGATGTGCTCGACGCCCCGCCCGCCGGCGTGTCTGCGCTGGCACGCAACGTGCTGGCAACGCGTACGCCGTATATCCTCGAATTTACCGACGAAGAGCGCGGGAAAACGGTATACGTCGCCATCTGCTGGCAAAACGAAAAGGGCGAAAAAGGTCCCTGGAGCGAAATCGAAAGCGCTATCATACCGTAACAATACCCCCCTAAAAATCTAAAAAGGGAAAATAGCTTAGGTTATTTTCCCCTTTTTTATATCTTTGAATAATGTAAATCATATTTTTGTTGATACTAAGCGGCACAATTTTTATCCGCTTGTATGTAGAATTCAATTTTTTTCATATAAATTTATGGCAGACAACAGAACCTGCCTGAAAGGCAATAGATCCATAACCGCAGGTCAACCTGCGGAAAATCCATAACCGCAGGTCAACGACCTGCGGAAAAAAAACACAACCACTATCCTGCCTGAAAGGCAGGACTAAAAACACTGAAAGTATGAGCTACACACGTCTTCTCTACCATATCGTATTTCGCACAAAATACGGTAAGCCAACAATCCCCGAAGCACACGAAAAAGAATTATATGCCTACATTATGGGCATCGTCAATAATAAAAAATCGAAGCTGTACCGTATTGGAGGCACGGAAAATCATATCCATTTACTGGTTGACATACATCCGACTATTGCCTTGTCTGATTTCATGAAAGAACTCAAAGAATATTCGAGTAAATGGCTGGCAAAAAATCCGAATTTTCCGGATTTCGAGTGCTGGGCAGTCAGCTTCGCCGGATTTACTTACAGTTTGAAGGACAAACAGACGATTTTTAACTATATTAAAAACCAGAAAGCACATCATAAAACCGTCCGTTTTGAAGAAGAATACCGCTGTTTTTTGACAGAGAACGGCATTGACATTGATGAACGTTACTTTTTGAAAGATTAAGTCCTGCCTTTCAGGCAGGGCTACCGCCGCCTACCGCAGGTCGGTGACCTGCGGTTATGAAAGTCAAGTCCTTTCAGGACTGTTGCGCATACAGGACTTTCTCACCATAGTACTTGTGTAAAGTTGCCTTCCGATTATCCGGGCAGGATAGGACGGGCGAGGCTCCACCTCGTCCGTAGCTTATACCGGATAGCTGTCTAAATATAGTGTGTCGGGACAAATGGATGCTTCATTTGCCCATTCGACGCTCAGTCCGTCCGGCTTGGCGGAATTGAACAATGAAACATCTTTCAATTCCCGGAAAATACCTATCTCCAAATAAGGCTTTACATCAAAACGCCGTATTTCACCGTTTGTAAAACACAAACGCAGCATGTAGTCTTTTTCGGGCTGTACCTTGACAATTCTTGGGTTCATGGGTCTTTATTTTAAAGGGTCTATTTTAAATATTCTTTGTCCGCTTATTGCTAAATCCCAATCGGCAAGCAGTTCTTCGGCATGTATCTCTACCCATGCCTGCAAGAGTTTTATTTTATTGGGCTTCAGGCTTCCTTCCAATAATTCGCCGTCAGGAATAGAGAATACCGCATTCTCGTCTTGGTACTTTACGTGGATATGTGGAAGATGGTGGCGTTTGTTATCTTCAAAAACAAGTAAACCACAATGCCGTAAAACATAGATATAACAGCCATAACAATATTATTTTCCCACAAATATACGCAAATTTTTCCATCCTCTCAACAACAGTAGCACCTCGTCCGAATACACAGGGTAAAAAATACCACATTAATGGTATTGCGAGAGACTTGCCGGCATGCTATCTTGCGCCTTTTTATTAATCATCTTAAAAACGCAATGTGATAAACGGTTTGAAAAAATATGTGGCATTCTTGGCGGGCGGGTTGAGCCTTGCGCCGGCGCATGCTACCGACGTTACCGGACGGACGCTTGATGCAGCCACCCGGCAACCCGTGGCAAGCGCGGCATATACTGCCAAATTTTGATTACTTAATTTTGTGTATTTATCCTGAAAAAACTATTGCCGCTTTATACAATCTGTGGAGTTTTTTTGTATCTTTGCACATCCTAAAAAAGTTATTATGTTTGGAGGGGTAAAGAGAAGTATAGGTCGCCGGATACTGAAAAAGCAACGTAAGTACCAACAGTGCAAACGGCAATTCCATAATTTTAATACGGCAAAATCGGTAGGCATATTATACCTGTACAACCCAACAACAGAAAACGATATTCAAATGCTTGTAAGATTTTTGACGGAACGGAACATTAAGGTACAGCTATTGGCTTACAGCCCCGAACCGGCGCCGCCGCAATCCTTTATAACCACTGTCAATAAACGTTTATTCCATAAAGATCAGTTGAACTGGTTCGGTAAACCGGTAACGGGCGAAGTGGATAATTTCATCCGGTCGCCGTTTGATATTTTAATTGATTTCAGTCATTCCCTGTGTTATCCGATGCAATATGTAGCCACGCTTTCCCATGCGCAAATGCGTGTCGGCAAAATAGCTTATCCCGACAATCCGTACGAATTTATTTTAACTGTTCCCGAACAGGGCAACAATAAACTTTTTATTGAACAGTTGAAACATTATTTACTCTCCATTCAAATAAAGTAATGTGGTGGGATGACGAAGATACTACCTTTTTTGAAAGCGCCGAAGTAGCTGCGCTGGTTCACCGTTATGAAAATATGGTGAAGCACAACCGCGCCGATTATTTTGATGAAGAAGAATACGAAACAATCGTAGAGCATTACCTTCTGGTAAACAAATTGAGCGAAGCCTTGCGGGTAGCCGATTGCGGCAGCCGGCAGCATCCGTTTTCCGACGATATGAAATTATGTTATGTCAACGTGCTGCTTGAAAAAAAGGAAGCGGCGCACGCATTACAACTGTTACAAGAAATGGAAGCAAAAGGCGTTACTGATTCGGAGCTATCATTTTTAACCGGCATGGCATACATGCAATTGGGTAACATAACCGAAGCAACGGACTATTTCGACAGATGCACGCAGCAAACCGACGATGAAGACCAGCTTTCGTTGCTGCTGAATGTAGCCTCCGACCTGATGGAAAAACAGGAATACGCTGCGGCGTTGAAATACGTAAAAACCGCATTGGAACTGGCGCCCGACGACATGGAAGTAGTCAATGAAATGGCTTTCTGTAACGAGCGATTGAATAATTTGGATGAAAGTTTATACTACTACGAAAAATACATTAAAGAAGAGCCTTTCAACGACAATGTCTGGTATAACATAGGAACGGTATATGCGCGTAAAAATGACTACCAACAAGCAATGCAAGCGTTCAACTTTGCCGTTACGCTAAACGAAAAACACGCTTCGGCTTATTATAACCTTGCCAACACTTACGTCCAGCAGGAACAATATCCGGAAGCAATCAATACCTTCCAAGCTTTCTTAAAATTAGAGCCTGACAATTCTGCCGCCTATGTGTCTATGGCTGCCTGCTACGAAAAATTAAACTGCTCCCGTGAGGCGCTTGCCGCATACAGGGAAGCCGTTATTTTCGACGATAATTTTGCGGAAGCACACTATGGGCTGGCGGTTGCCTACGCCAATACTAACAAGTGGGAACAGGCGTTGCAACACATGTACAGGGCGGCAACGCTGGAACCCGGCTGCCTGAAATACTGGTTGCAATTAGGCAATATTCTCTTACAATCACGCGGAAACAAAAAAACATCATGATAAACGGGAAACGTATTGCAGTGGTGCTGCCTGCTTATAATGCGGCGCAAACATTAGCGAAAACGTATCACGAAATCCCTTTGGATATAGTGGACGACGTCATTTTAGTGGACGACAAAAGTTATGATACAACGGTGCAGGTAGCGCATGATTTAGGTATAAAACATATTGTGCAACATCCGAAAAACCGCGGCTACGGCGGTAACCAGAAGAGTTGTTACAACAAGGCGCTGGAATTGAAAGCCGATATTGTCGTCATGTTGCATCCCGATTACCAGTACACGCCGAAGTTGTTGCAATCCATGTGCTACATTATTGCCAACGATGTGTACCATGTCGTGTTGGGTTCGCGTATCTTGGGGCGCGGCGCATTACGTGGCGGCATGCCCCGCTATAAATATATCTTCAACCGGCTATTGACCGGATTTCAAAATGTTTTGATGCAGCAAAAATTGAGCGAATACCATACCGGCTACCGCGCTTTCTCGCGCAATGCCTTGCAGGCGGTGAACTATGAAATAAACTCCGATGACTTCGTGTTCGATAATCAAATGTTAGCGCAGCTTTTTTACAAAAAATTTGAGATCGCCGAAATTACTTGTCCTACCAAGTATTTTAAGGAAGCCTCGTCCATCAATATACGCAGAAGCATTAAATATGGTCTCGGCGTATTAGGCGTATCGCTTTCATACCGGTTGCAAAAATGGCATTGGGGGAAATTTAAAATTTTTGCATAGCCTAAGTTTTTGCTACCTTTGCATGCTAAAAAATAAAATTAAACGGCTCCGTAGCTCAGTTGGATAGAGCAACAGATTTCTAATCTGTGGGTCGCGGGTTCGAATCCCTCCGGAGTCACAGGAAAATCAGGCTACATTTAATTTCTGTGGGGAATTTCGTTCCAACTTTTCTCCGGCATATTGTTTCGTAATATGCAATGCGTCCTTGCCGCTTGACGGCAGTTCATACATGGCGTCTATCATAATTGTTTCGCAAATGGAACGCAAGCCGCGCGCGCCAAGGTTAAACCCGACGGCTTTATCCACAATGAAATCCAGCACGTCATCATCGAACGTGAGCCGGATGTTGTCTAACTGGAATAAATGGATGTATTGTTTAAGAATGGCATTTTTCGGCTCGGTGAGGATATTTCGCAAAGCCTCGCGGTTCAACGGGTTTAAGTAGGTGATGACCGGCAAACGCCCGACAATTTCGGGAATAAGCCCGTACTTGCGCAAGTCTGCCGGCGCAATGTATTGCAATAAATTTTCCTTGTCAATATGCGCTGTCCGTTGCACTGCGCCAAAACCCATTACTTGCGTATTGAGGCGTTGCGCAATACGTTTTTCAATGCCTTCAAAAGCGCCGCCGCAAATAAATAAAATATTGCGCGTGTCCACCGTAATCATTTTCTGTTCGGGATGTTTGCGTCCGCCTTGCGGGGGGACATTCACTTCTGTACCTTCCAACAGTTTCAACAATGCCTGTTGCACGCCTTCGCCCGATACGTCGCGCGTGATAGACGGGTTGTCACTTTTACGTGCAATTTTATCTATCTCGTCAATAAACACAATGCCTTTTTGCGCAGCTTGGACGTTGAAGTCTGCCGCTTGCAGCAGGCGCGTCAATACGCTTTCCACATCTTCGCCCACGTAGCCGGCTTCGGTCAGTACGGTAGCATCAACGATAGTGAACGGCACATGGAGCAATCGCGCAATAGTGTGTGCCAGCAATGTTTTCCCAGTGCCGGTAGGACCGACAAGTAAAATATTCGATTTGTCTAATTCTACGGTGTTTTTATGATTGTACATGATACGCTTGTAGTGGTTGTAAACCGCTACAGACAGGAATTTTTTAGCGTCGTCCTGCCCAATTACATATTCATCCAACCGCTGTTTGATTTCCTGCGGTTTCAGCAATTGGATTTTATCCAATGATACCGGCTCGTTTTTTTGCAGGGTGGTTTTTACCATCTCTGCCGCCGCATCAATACAGATATTGCAAATCACAGCGCCGCGCTCGGCATGGATCAGTAGCACGCCGTCCTGTTCGGTGCGTCCGCAAAACGAACACCGTACCTTGGAATGAAAATTATTTTTTGTTGGCATTGGTCAAAATTTCGTCAATCATACCGTACGACAAGGCTTCCTGTGAGGTCATCCAATAGTCGCGATCGGCGTCTTTTTCTATTTGTTCTACCGGTTTTCCCGTATGTTTAGCAATGATTTCGTACAATTCACGTTTAAGTTTTACAATTTCGCGGGCGGTGATTTCAATATCCGACGCCGGTCCTTCGGCGCCGCCCATGGGTTGGTGTATCATCACGCGAGAATGGGGCAGCCCGGTACGGCGTCCCTTATGCCCGGCGGTTAGCAGGATAGCCGACATGGAAGCCGCAATGCCGGTGCAAATGGTAGCGACTTTCGGGTTTATCAGTTGCATGGTGTCGTAAATGCCCAAGCCGGCGTACACCGATCCGCCCGGCGAGTTAATGTACATTTGAATATCTTTGTTCGCATCGGTTGATTCGAGGAACAACAGTTGCGCTTCAATAATATTCGCCACATCGTCGTTGATAGGTACGCCAAGGAAAATAATGCGATCCATCATCAGGCGCGAAAACACATCCATTGACGCCACATTCAACTGCCGCTCTTCAATAATCGTCGGATTGATATAATTGGCATGTACATTGCCATAACGGTGCAAAGCCAAGCTGCTAACACCCAGATGCCGGGTAGCGTATTTTTGAAATTCATTCGTATTCATGACTGATTATTTTTCGTAGAGTTTTTGCAATTTGTCATTTGTAATTTCTTTCGTATCCAATGTTACAGTAGCTTTCACGTAATCTATTACCTTATCGCTTTCCAACTTTTCGCGGATACGTTTCCATTCCTTTTCATTCGCCAAAATGCTATTGGCATAATATTCGATTTGTTCTTCCGATGCATTGTGGATGCCATACATCTGGAATTGGTACCGTGCCATTTTTTTAGCATGTTCTAAAAAATCGTCCTGCTTTAATTCTATTTTTTGTTCTTTCAGGATATAATCACGAATCATTTGCTGGCGTAAATCGTCGGCGAATTCCGGAAATTCTTTTTCAATAACGTCCGGCGCGATTTTTTCGGCGTTCGAATAACTTAACCAGCGTTTCAAAAATGCTTCAGGCAATTCGATGTGCGCTTTCTTCAGCAAAGCGTTGTAAGCGTCAATAGAAAAACGGTAATCGCTTTCATGTGTGTATTTTTCACGAATATGTTCGGTGATTTTTTGCATAAATTCGTCTTCGCTTTTCACGATGCCTTCGCCGAACAAACGGTCGTACAAGTCTTGATTTAATTCGGCTGCAACAAACCGTTTAACTTCTTTTATCTTTATGGTGAATATCGGATCAATACCCGCTAATTCTCCTTTTTTTACTTTCAGCAACTCCGCTAAATCAGCTTCATTAGTGATGATTTTTTTTACATCCGCTTCGATTTCATCGCCGGCTTTTTTCCCGGTAAACAGTTCTTTTACCGCATTTTTTTCGATAGTTTTAAGAAAAAGAAAAGCATCTTCTATCGTCTTCCCGTCTTGCACTAAGTCCACTTGCAGGTATTCGTCTTTTCCGGTAATGGTTTCCGTTGCGGTCACTTGCCCGTATTGTTTTAGAATGATTTCCTTTTGCATTGCTTTATCCTCTTCGGTTATCGTGATATTGTAAAAAGGAATTTTATCTTTTTCCGAAAGGGTAAATGCAATATCCGGCGCAAATCCTATTTCAAAATCAAATTTGAGATTATCGGGATCTTCCATATTTTGCTTTTCTGCGGCGTCGCTGGGAATGGGTTCGCCCAACAGGTTTAGCTTGTTATCTTCAATATATTTACTCAAGCTTTCCGGCAATAATTTATGTATTTCTTCAAACAATGCCGCACGCCCGTGCATTTTTTCAACCAAGCTCACCGGCGCCATGCCCGGGCGAAAACCCTTGATTTCCGCTTTGCGACGGAAATCATTCAAATTCTTTTTCACCAGTGGTTCGTAGTCGCTTTTTTCAATAGTTAGCGTAAGAGTGGCTGTTAAGTCGTCGATTTTTTTCTGTGTTATATTCATGAACTGTTTTAATATTGGATACTGATATCAGATTACGAAATTCCGTTATGTCATCAACTAATCACGTTTTATTGTGCGGGCAAAGGGACTCGAACCCCCACGCCTTACGGCACCAGATCCTAAGTCTGGCGCGGCTACCAAATTACGCCATGCCCGCTTTTTGGGACGCAAAGGTAGTGAAAAAAATACAAATAAAAAAGGGGTGTAAATATGCACGCCCAACCGCAGGTTAATACCGGTTATTGGTTGAACGTGGCTATCTATCCCATCGGGCATCTCGAATACCTTGCCACCTCACGTTTTGCATGTTCTTTCCGTCGAGTTTCGTAAAAAAACGCCCTCTTTCGTAAACCGCCCGTTCGTTTCTTTTTGTAGCGGATAGCCCTGATACTAACTTAGCAGTATCCCATAGCACGGGTTATTTTTTCTCTTTTTTCCCCTCTTTCCTTTGCTGCAAAATGTCTGCAAGATGAGTTGTGGACGTCGGGATTTCGTCTGTTTTCGAATTAAACGGTCTGCCCGTCAATTCTTCTAACATTCGTACTCCCAAGAATTGATTAATAATACCGGATCCGGACTCTCCGCCGCCGGCGATGATGTTTTGTGGAATGATTTGTAACCGGTTCTTTGCAATGGCTTCGATAATCTGCAAGCGGGCATAGTCGGTACCCAATGCTTCCTGAGATAGTTTATACGCTTCTGCCTGCGCTTTGCCCTGTTCAAGGATTACTTTGGCTTCAGCTAAACCCACCTGTTCTACTTTCTGAGCATTGGCATTTGCAACAAGTGCAATTTCCGCAGCGCTTGCTTCGGCTTTAAGAATTTGGGCTTTCTTATCTCCTTCTGCCTTTTTGGCTGTAGCTTCGGCATTGTTTTTTGAAATCTCGATTTGACGTTCCGATTCCACCAATGCTTCTTGCATGTCCGCTTGTTTTTTAGCAAACTCCAAATTCTTACGTGCATTTTGCGCCTGTTCTTCGCTCTTGTACTGTTTTTCTTCTTCAATGGCAATGGCAGCCTGTTTCACAGGTTTAACAATAGATTCCGGTAAAATCACATCCGTAATCATTACGTCTCGCGACTCAATATGATAAAGAGCCAATACTTCGGAAATCTTTTTCTTAGCGGCTTCTGCCAGTTCCATCCGCTGGGTGTAAAGATCTAATGCTTTTACCTTTTGTGCCGCATTACGGAAATGAGAACTCACAGCCGGTTCTAATACTTGAGAAATCATGTCTCTCATGGAACCCAAATCAGCCACTACGGCAGGCGCCTTACCCATTGGAATATGGAACATTACTTGTACGGTCATGGAAACATCAAATGCGTCTGCCGTACGCAGCACAATGGTACGCAAATCCTTATCGTATTCATACGTTAAGGATTTATCTTCTGTTTTGGCATTATCCCAGCTCAAAACCACCTGTACGGTAGGCACAATATCCCACCTGCACGTTTTCGGATTGAGCGGGTGTTTACCGGGACCTAACGGGGTATGCCAAATTCCTTTATAGCCGACAGGTACAAGCTTTGCATTCACCCTGTTATTTTCTACGGAGTCTTCTGTATTTTGTTTCCATTCTTCTCCGACGAAGCTGGTAATTACAGCACATTCGCCAATACCGACTTTGACCATGGGTTGTTTTTCAACAGACGCAAACCACGGATTAATAGCATAAGCGCCTGCCCGTAATACCGGTATTTGAAGCCCTTTTTGACCACAATTTTCCAGGAATGCCGCGGCATCCTGAAAATTACTGTGCTTATCCAAAGGAACTTCATCGGCTGCAATTTTACCGCTATCGGTAATCGGTTTCCCTTCCAATGTGGTAGTAATCCCTACTTCATCAGGACCGATTTCTATCCACTTAACAGCATCACTGACTTCAAACAGGCTTGTATTAATGCGGTATGTCCCGGGCATCAGATGCTGGATTTGCCGACCTTTCTGACCCCCATTCTGGAGGAAAATGTCTCCTTTTTCAAAATTAGAATGCCCTTCTACTTTCTTGGCGAGAATTTGTCCGTCGGGAATTTTTTCTCCATCAATCGAAGTAACCATACGGATATATCCGCCGGGCACTTCTACGGCATTTTCTATCCTCACTTTAAAAAGATACGTGTTGATACGGTAATATCCCGGGGTCAGGATGTCCAATTGAGGTCCTTTTTGACCTCCGTTTTTGAGAAATGCTATGCCATCCTGAAATAAATTACATTTTACAGACTGCGCCATAATATGCCCGGGAGGAATTGGATCGCCTGCAATGGATTCTATAATCCCCACTTGATTGTCGCCAACTTTTATGGCATTTTGCACGCTAACTTTAAACAGGTACGGATTAATCCGGTGCTCTCCCGGAGGAAGGATAGCTATTTGGGGACCCTTCTGACCTCCATTTTTGAGAAAAGCCGCGCCGTCTTGAAAGGTATTACAGTCGATCGCTTCTGCCATAAATTTCCCTTCGGGAATAGGCGCGCCGGTAATTGCTTCTACTAACCCTATCTGATTATCTCTAATAACGATATAAGGGTATTTTCGCGCTTTTTGAAAAAAAGGGATCAGAAAATGCAAGCCGGGACCAAGGATCCTTGCCTGAATACCAACTTCCCCGGGAAGTGCAACCGTGCGACCATTGCCCATTTCTTTGCCGATATACTTTCTTTCAACGGTAGCAATTTGAGTTGATCCCACATTTACCAAACCTTTCAACAGAAGCCATAAACCAAGAATAGCAATAATAACTATTCCCCAAGGCGGTAATAAAGCAGTTAAATTTTCCATATTTTTTATTTTTTAGTAGAGAACTCTTTCCAATATCTTGTTCGCTATTTTGTACATATAGACATAAAAAAACCATTTGTTGAAGAACCTGTTTATGCCTAACTACCATTAGCGATAAACTAATATCAGGCAGCCTGTCCATTGAAATTTGTTTTACCACGTTATGATGATTAGTAATAACGTAAATCGCAATTTATCTCTAACCTGACTTAAAAACAATACAAAGGTATAAAAAACATTTTAGAACCGTGTATTAAAATAAACGATAAGTTCAATGAGGTCATGTTACCACATATGAATTGTTTTCGGCGCCAGGCTAAACCTGTAAATAAGTAAATCCGTAAATCTGTAAATTTCTCAGTGTTCTTTGTTCCATAATACGAGAATTTTGTATCTTTGCAGGATGAAAGAAATCTACATTACGGCGTTTTCAACTTTTTTCCCCAACCAGCCGGTCGGTAATAACGACATGGAAAAATATTTGGGGATGATTGACAATATCCCCTCGCACGCTAAACGTCTTGTGCTGAAAAATAATGGCATAAAGACACGTTATTACGCTCTGGATGAAGCCGGTAATGTAACGCATACGAGCGTTCAAATGGCGGTGCAAGCCATTAAAAAATTATGTGATTACGGTTTCTTCATCGGGGATATGGAGTTGTTGGCGGCGGGTACGGCTTCGCCGGAACAACTTGTCCCCTCGCACGGGGTGATGGTGCATGGCTTGTTGGGCGGGAAAAATGCGGAAGTGGTTTCTTTTGCCGGTTCGTGCTGTGTTGGGATACAGGCATTAAAGTATGCTTACCTCTCGCTTTTGTCGGGCGGGAAAAACAATGCGGTATGCGTCGCGTCCGAACGCCCTTCGGCATGGATGCTTGCCAAAAACTTCACCGTCGAAATGGAACGGTTAAAGGAATTGGACAAAAAACCAGTGCTGGCATTTGAAAAAGAGTTTTTGCGGTGGATGCTGTCCGACGGGGCGGCAGCGCTGCTCTTGCAAACCGAACCTGCCCGCTCCGGCTGCTCCCTGAAAATTGACTGGATAGATATTTGTTCGTACGCCCACGAGGTAGAAACGTGCATGTATGCCGGCGGGGAAAAGAATGCGCAGGGCGAGTTACTGGGCTGGACGCTGTTCCCGGAAGACGAATGGCTTTCCCGGTCGTTGTTTGCATTGAAACAGAATACGCGCTTGCTCGACGAACACATTGTGAAACTGGGCGGTCGGTTTTTTATGGAAACCGTGCAAAAAAGGAACCTCCGCCCGGAAGACATTGACTGGTTTTTACCGCACTTGTCGTCCATGTTTTTCAAGGATAAAATCTTTGATGAACTGGCATCACTGGGATTTGCCATTCCGGAAGAGAAATGGTTTTTGAATTTGCAGAAAGTAGGCAATGTCGCGTCGGCGTCCAATTTCATCATGCTCGAAGAACTGGTGCATTCGGGAATGTTGAAGCAGGGGCAAAAAATACTTTTAATGATCCCGGAAAGCGCCCGCTTTTCGTATGGATATTCGCTATTAACCGTTTGTTAAGACTATGAAAATAGAAGAAGCGCTGCAAGAAGAACAATCCTCCGGAAACACACAGCTTCGTAATGTTTATTATGCCCTGGATGAACAGGGGAATTACCGGCAAGTGCTTAGCGCGGGCTGCAAGGCGAAACACGACGCCCTGTCATTAACGTGGGAATATATTTCAAAAGAAGCGGAAACAATCCGGCAGGAAGTCCTTGCCGGCAAAAAAAGCCCTTTGGCTTATCATATAAGAATGTGCTTGCTGGACATTCCCCTGCTGGCAGCATACACGGGACTGCCGAAAAAAACAATCAAAAAGCACCTGGAAGCAAAGGCGTTTTTACAAGTAGACGCATCCATACTGAAGAAATATGCCGATGCGATGCATATTACGGAAGAAGAGTTAAAAAGTGTATGATAGCATTTGAGCATAAACCGGCGGCGCATTGCGAGAGCGGCGTTACATCAAATTTATTGAATTTTCACGGTATCAACATTAGCGAACCGATGGTTTTAGGGCTGGGGTCGGGTTTATTTTTCTCCCACATGCCTTTTATCACCTTGCACGGAATGGCGGTTACCTCGTTTCGTCCTTTGCCGGGGAAAATATTTTCGCGGGTAACTAACCTCTTGGGGGTAAAAGTAAAAACACGCCGGTTCATAGACAAAGATAAATCCATGCAGGCTTTAGACCGCCTGATTGCCCGGGAAATGCCGGTAGGCGTGCTGGTCGGCGTATTCCATTTACCGTATTTCCCGAAAGAATACCGTTTCCATTTCAACGCCCACAACATTGCCGTGATTGGGAAAGAAAACGGCGAGTATATCGTAAGCGACCCGGTGATACTGCAAAAGGAAACTATCGGCTATGAAGCATTGAAACGCTGCCGCTATGCCAAAGGCACTTATCCCCCCTACGGCAAAATGTACTGGATTGACCGCATGAAAACGCAAAGCCCGGATTTGCAGCGGGCGGTGGTTAAAGCCATAAAATTAAACTGCCGCCGAATGCTTGACATTCCCCTGCCTTTTTTCGGCGTGCACGGCATCCGCCTGCTCGCCAAAAGAATGCGCCGCTGGGAAAAACGCTTTGGAACCCACCGGGCGGCGTTGAACCTGGCGCAGGTTATACGCATGCTGGAAGAAATAGGCACCGGCGGCGCCGGCTTCAGGTTTATGTATGCCGCATTTTTGCAGGAAGCCGCCGACATCCTCCGGCAACCGGAATGCAGGAAATACGCGGCGCAAATGACGGAAGCCGGCGACAGGTGGCGCGAATTTGCCGCCGCCGCAGGACGCAAATTCAAAAACCGCGGCGAAGATCTTTGCACCTATGATGAGCTGGCGGATAAACTGATGAAAATAGCCGGCGCGGAAGAAGCCATTTTCCGCCTGCTGCGCCAAACCGTAAACAGCTATAAACCTTAAAAAGTAAAACACGGCACCATGTATCCGGCGATAACCATTAAACGACTGGTAAAAACTTACAGGGGAAATGCCTCCCCAGCGATAGACCGCCTGTCGCTGTCAATAGCGCAGGGAACGGTATTCGGGCTACTCGGACCTAACGGCGCGGGAAAAACCACCCTCATAAATATCCTCTGCGGTCTGCGCTCCTTTGACGAAGGCGAAGTAAACATCTATGGATATGCCCTTCCCCGACAATGGAAGGAAATAAAAACGCTTATTGGCTTTGTGCCGCAGGAAATAGCGCTCTACCCCCTGCTTACGGCATACGAAAACCTGAAAATTTTCGGCGGGATTTTCGGGCTGCGCGGCGCGGTGTTAGACAACCGTATAAACGAACTGCTTTCCCAATTCGGGCTGGAACAAAGTAAACGCCGTACCCTGCAAAACTTTTCAGGCGGAATGAAACGGCGGGTGAACCTCATCGCCGGCATACTGCACCGCCCGAAAATACTGTTTCTCGACGAACCTACGGCTGGCGTGGATGTGCAATCAAAAAACGTTATCCTCGAAAGCCTGCGCGAAATGAACCGGCAAGGGACTACCATTATCTACACCTCGCACTACATGGAAGAGGCGGAAGCGCTTTGTTCCCACGTCGCCTTTATTGATGAAGGCAGCGTCGTATGCGAAGGAAATCCTGCCGAAATGATAAAACAACAGCCGGGTTGCACTTCTTTGGAAATGTTATACCTGCAACTTACCGGGAAGAAATTGCGTGATTAAATGAACAAATTTCAATTCTTAATTTATAAAGATTTCCTTTTGCTGGTGCGCGACAAAGCCGGGCTTGCCATGATGTTCCTCCTGCCCGTGTTGCTGGTAATCATCATGACCTGTTTGCAGGATAGCACGTTTCATGCGGTACACGAAAATCACATCCCCTTGCTGCTGCTCAACCGCGACACCGGTTCCCTGGGCGTGGCGATGGAAAAGCAAATAACGCAATCCGGCATCTTCGACGTGCATAAATCCATAAACGGTCAACCGGTGACGGAAGAACAACTGGTTACGGCAGTCGCCAAAGGCGATTACCTGGTTGGGATCATGGTGCCGGAACAGGCGACCGTGAATATCCGGAAAAATGTAAAGCGGTATGTCGCCGGCGCGTTTAACGGCAAAGCATTACCGCCGGTTGCCGATGAGGTGCAGGTAGCTATTTACCTGGACCCGGCGATTAAAAGCTCCTTCCGCACCACCTTGATGAGCAGCCTGCGGGAGTATGCCGTACGCACGGAATCGGATTTTATTTTCAACGAAATTATTGCGGAAGTAAACCACCTGTCGCCCATCCCCATTACCGATGTGCACCTGGCGCGCAATCAGGTGCTCTTTACCGAGCAATATGCGTCCTTGAAAGAACGGGATAAAATACCCAATTCCACACAGCACAACGTGCCGGCATGGAGTATGTTTGCCATTTTCTTTATCACCATTTCCCTGTCGGGAAATATTATCAAGGAACGGGACGACGGGAGTTATACGCGGTTACGCCTGATGCCCTGCCCCTATTCCTTTTATTTATTCAGCAAAATCGCCGTATATTTTGGGGTTTGCGTTTTACAGTTTACGGCGTTGATGCTTTTGGGCGTTTTTGTTTTCCCGTACTTGGGCTTGCCTCCTTTGGACGCCGGTGTCGATTATTTTGCCCTGATCTTAACCTGCACGTCTTCCGCACTGGCGGCTATCGGCTATGGCGTGCTGATAGGAAAAGTGGCGGTAACGCACCAGCAGGCGGCTATCTTTGCATCCATTTCAGTAGTAATAATGGCGGCAATTGGCGGCATATGGATCCCGGTATTCGTCATGCCGCACATCATGCAACTCGTTAGCCATATCTCGCCGCTGAACTGGGGGCTGGAAGGTTTTTACGCCATTTTTGTACGGGGCGGGAACTGGACGTCCGTCCTGCCGGAAAGCGCCGTTTCGTTATTGTTTTTTGCCCTGTGCACCGGAGCGGCGATTTGGTATAATAAAAGAAAAAGGATAGATTTGTAGAATTAAATTTTAAAAAAATATGATGGAAAAAACAGCACTTGTCGAACAATTAAAGGCACAAATCATAGAAGCATTATTGCTCGAAGACCTTACCCCCGGCGACATTGACCCCGCAGCCCCGCTCTTCGTGGAAGGGCTGGGGCTGGACTCTATTGACGCCTTGGAGTTAATTTTATTGTTGGAAAAACAATATGGCATCCGGGTGGAAGACCCGAAAGAACGCCGCGATGCCTTGCAATCGGTGAATGCCATGGCGGATTATATCTTGAGCCACCAGTAAAGTGAAAGATCCTGAATCCATGCCAGCGGTTTACAATAAATCCATGCCGGCGGTTTACATTACAGGCGCCGGCATGGTGTCGGCGATAGGGTTTTCGGTAAAGGAAACATTGCTTGCCCTGCGTGAACAGCGGACAGGCATTGCCCCCATCACATTATTCGATACAAAATTAAAACACCTTCCGGCAGGGGAAGTAAAATGCAGCGACGAAGAATTATTCCGCCGCGCGGATATGCATCCGGGCAGGGATGTCTGTTCCCGCACAGCCCTGCTGGGTTTGGTAGCGGCGCAGGAAGCCATGCGGATGTCGCAAAGCAAAGTGGATAAGCAACGGATCAGCTTGGTGTCCGCGACCACGACGGGCGGAATGCGTTTTCATGAAAAAAACGCCCATACGATATTGGCGGGAACGGTAGAAAAAAAATACATAGAATTGTTGGATTGCGCCGACGCTGCGCAAAAAATCGCCGGCTATTTCGGCATTTCAAATAATGTTACTACGGTAAGCACCGCCTGTTCCTCTTCGGCGAATGCGATTATTGTCGGCGCGAGGATGATTAAAACCGGCATTGCCGACAAAGTGCTGGTAGGCGGCGCCGACGCCTTGACCCGTTTCGCCCTGAACGGTTTTAACAGCTTGGAAATCCTGTCGCCGGGCGGCTGTATGCCTTTTGACGCCCACCGGAACGGCATTTCATTAGGGGAAGGAGCCGCCTACCTCGTACTGGAAGCCGCCGCCGTAGCCAAACCGGAAAATATTTTATGCCGGTTAAGCGGTTATGCGAACACCAACGAAGCCTACCACCAAACCGCTTCGTCGCCCTACGGCGAAGGCGCGGTACACGCTATCAGGAAAGCGCTGGACACAGCAGGGCTGCCTGCCGCCGGCATCAGCTATATCAATGCGCACGGCACCGGCACGGTGATAAACGACCTGTCGGAAGGGCGCGCCATTGAAACGGTTTTCGGCGCCACTGTCCCGCCGGTCAGCTCCACCAAAGGCTATACGGGGCATACTTTAGCGGCTGCCGGGGCGGCAGAGGCTATCATTTCCATCCTCGCCATCCAACACCGCCTGCTGTTCCCGAACCTGCGCTTCACTACGCAAATGCCCGAACTCTCATTCCTGCCGCAAACGGCGCTGGAAGAAAACGTACCGGTCAATCATGTTTTATCCAACTCTTTTGGCTTTGGGGGGAGCAATGCCGCTTTAATTTTTTCACGACCGTAATATGCATGCTTACCTTACATCCACAGGACTTATTTCGCCGCAACGCACTTTTGAAAATGACTTTTCGTGCGGGCTGGAAACGGAGGGCATGCCCATATTGCCGGCAATAGAGCCAAATTACAAAGGACTCATCAACCCGGTGCAACTGCGGCGCATGTCGCGCATCCTGAAACTGGGGATAGGCGCGGCGCAGCTATGTATCAACAATGCCGGCGGGCAACAGCCCGATGCTATCATCGTTGGCACCGGGCTTGCCTGTGTCAATGACCTCGAACTTTTCCTGAAATCCATTATCGAAACAGGGGAACAGGGGTTGTCGTCCATTCCGTTTATCAACTCACTGCACAATACGGTGGCGGCGCAGGTGGCGCGCACGTTGAAAATACAGACCTATAACAATACCCATTGCCATCGCGGCGCTTCGTTTGAAAACGCCCTGCTGGACGCCCTGATGCTACTCCACGAAAAGGAACACCGGCAAGTGCTGGTAGGCGGCATCGACGAATTTTCCATGCATTATTACAACCTGCTAACGCCAAAAGTGGTTACCGGCGAAGGAGCGGGATTTTTCCTGCTAAGCGACTCGCCCGCCGGAAAAAACAGCGTGGAAATTCCGGCGGTCAGGACTTATTATGCCCCTGAGGAGGATTTTATTGCCCGGTTTTTGGAAGAACACAATATGCCGCTGCACCACTTGGACGCCGTCCTCTTGGGGATAAACGGCAACCCGGGCGACGACGCCATATACTGCCGGCTTATAGATAACTTTTTCCCGCCCTCCTGCCAGCTTATCACCTATAAGCACCTCTGCGGGGAATACCATACAAGCAGCGCCTTTGCTTTGGCATTAGCCGCTCATTCCATTGCCGCCGGCGCATTTCCCGCACCCGCCGTATTTAGACCCGGCACAGCCGCCAAGCCGCAAAAAGTACTGCTCTATAACCATTATCAAAATTGCAACCACACATTGATGTTAGCGGTGGCACGGCAGCCAATTAAGAATTAGGAATTAAGAATTAGGAATTAGGCTGTCGCGCCGGAAACAATTTACGGATTTACAGAATTAGGCTGGCGTACCAGCCAATTAGAAAAAAGCCCCCTGACCACCAAACCTTAGGAGGGGGTGATGGGTGCAAAGAAGAACTGCCGGTGCAGAAATGTACCGGCGGTTTTTTTTGAAATTTTGAAACTTGAAATCTTTGAATTTTGAATTTGTTCTGGCGCCAGCCAATTCCTAATTCCTACAAATTCTTTTTCACTATCTTTGTTATAAATTAAAAGGCTCGTTTATGAAAAGAACCGTTTTAATAGCCATTGCGGCGTTGTTTGCCGCGCTGCCGGCATGGACACAAAAAAATCAACCTGATATACTAATGAAAAATTATACATCCGAATGGGAAAAAGCCGACAGTTTATTGGCTGCCGGGCAACCGCAACCGGCGGGGAAAATTATTGATAAAATTTACGATGCGGCGCGGCAGGAAAAGAATGTGCCGCAATTCATCAAAGCCGTGATTTACCGCTTGCGGGTAAAAAGCAGCTACGAAGAGGACGCGCTTGCCAAAAACATTGCCGAGACGGAAGAACTGCTTCGTACCGCCACCTTCCCCACCGGAAATATTTTGCATACGATAGCTGCCGGTTTATATTGGCAGTATTACGAAGGAAACCGCTGGCAATTCCACAACCGCACATCCCGGATGCCCGCGCCGGATGCAGTAGGGAACTTGCCCCCGGACGACGTGCGTACCCTCGACTTGCGGCAACTGGTGGAGCGGTGTGTAGCGCATTATTCGGCTTCGCTGGAAATGCCGGAGGCGTTGCAGCAAATCAATACCGGCGCGTATGCCGCTATTTTGAAGAAAGCGCCGTATTCGGAGCGTTACCGCCCCACGTTGTTTGATTTTTTGGCGTTCCGCGCCGTAGCTTTTTACCAAAACACCGAAGCCGGTTTAACGCAGCCGGCTGACCGGTTTGTAATCGACCGGGCGGAATATTTCGCGCCTGCCGCCGCCTTCGTACAGCAGCCGCCGGCAACAACCGACACGCTGTCGTTCCCCTATCAATCATTGGTATTATTACAACAGCTTATAGCGTTTCATTTGCCGGACACCACGCCGGATGCATTGGTGGACGCCGATTTGTGGCGGCTGGATTTTGTGCACCGGAAAAGTGTCCTGCCCAACAAGGACAGCCTGTATCTGTCGGCGTTGCAGGCGTTGGAAACGCAGTATGCCGGCGCGCCGTGTTCGGCAGAGATTGCTTACCGTAGGGCAAAACTGTATAACCGGCAGGGCGATGCCTACAATCCTTTTACCAACCCCGCGCCGCAATGGAAGAAAAAGGAAGCGGTGGCAGTGATTGACTGCGCGGCGAGCCGTTTTCCGGATAGTTTCGGCACAAACAACTGCCTTGCCCTGAAAAATGACATTCTGCAACCGGCGCTCACCCTTACGGCGGACGAGGCGACGGCGCCCGGACTGCCGCTGCTCGTCAATGTGGTGTACCGGAACGTACCTAAAGTATATATTAAAATCGTAGCGCTGGATTTCAAAAAAGAGCTGCTGCGCACCAACGAAGAAGACCGGCTGGTGGCTTATGCAGCGGCGAAAACCGTGCAAACGATGGCGTTTGATTTGCCCGACGACGGCGATTACCAGCAGCATACCGTGGAGTTGGCGTTACCGGCATTGAACGAGGGTTATTACGCCCTGCTGGCTTCGGTGGACGGGCATTTTTCGGACAAAGCCACGCTCGTAACGGAAATGAAAATTTGGATAACGAACATCAGTTTTGTGAAACGGGAAGACAATGGGCAAATCATTGTACAGTTGCTTGACCGGACAAGCGGGCAGCCTTTGAAGGGCGTAACTGCACAACGCTACACGCATGAATATAAATACAACCAGCGGTGGTATGAAGTGAAATACGGCGAAACCTATACCTCCGGCGCGGAAGGCAGGATAACATTAACAAGTGCGGACAACCAACACCGCAATTTGTCTTTGTTTTTCACCAAAGGGACGGACAGCTATGCCGGCGGAAATGCCTATTTATACCGCTATGCCGGCGCGAACGCCCCGTCTTACCAAACTACTTTTTTTACCGACCGCGCCATTTACCGCCCGGGGCAAACCGTCTATTTTAAAGGCGTCATGTTGAAATGGGAAAATGAAAAAGCCGCGGCAATCGCCGGCAAGCAGCAAACCGTTACGTTTTATAATGTCAATGGCGAAAAAGTTTCGGAACTGCAAGTGTCC
>JAIRLT010000189.1 GCA_031259225.1 Prevotellaceae bacterium | reverse complement strand
AGGAAACTGTTCCGGAACGCAGGGTGGTGCAAAGCAGCAAGTGCAGGATGCAGCAGATTTCTCGACTCCGCTTCGCTCCGCTCGAAATGACGCGATACGCTGCTCCGCTCGGAATGACGGGGCAATGAACAATAGGGCTGGCGCGCCAGCCAACTTACGACTTATGACTAAAAATTAACAACTAAAAAATAAATGTTATGAAAAAAATTCTTCTTTTCTTGTGCTTGTTGCTCTTAGCAACAAGTTGCGCTACGGTTTCCGTAAGTGCAAAAAAAACGCATAGCGAACAACCCTCCCCCTCTCTTGGAGGGGGTCGGGGGGAGGTGGTATATTACACCGGCGATGATAAACCGGCGGCGTCTTCCGGTGTGGTTACGTATTCAAATAGAAGCCCCCTAACCCCCAAAGGGGGAAAGAACGACTAAAACAATGAATAAAAACTACTATAATATTAAGCCTCTTTGCTCCCCCTTCGGGGGCTGGGGGGCTTCTAAAAAAACAATTATGAAAAAAATTATCTTTCTTTTCGCAATGCTTGCAAGCATGACAGCAAGCGCGGCAGTAACGGTAACGCCGTTAAGTGTAGATTATGCTACCAAAAAAGTAACCTTTAGCGTGTCATGGACGGGCAGCGCCGCCAACAACCGCGTGTGGGTGTGGGTCGATTTGTGCCCCGTCGCCGGCACAACCGCCGGCACATTTGCCAAAGCCGAACTTAGCAATCCGTCCGCTATTGCCGGCGGCATTTCCCCTATTCCCGGCAATACGCGCGGCTTTTATGTAACCACTAACCCCTCGACCGTAACCGCCGTGTTGGATAACGCCACCGGCAAATTCAACTGGTGCGTTTATGGTAGCGACTTCCCGCCCAATGCAAGAGACAACCCCAGCGGCGGCTATGACTTGAAAGGCTCGCCACCGTTTATTATTAACGGCACGATAGAATGGACTGCGAACACTTATTCCGGCAGCGAGATAACCGCGCTCACCGACGCCACCGGTTGCCCGGGTGTGTGGTGCGGCAGGAACGGCGAAGCTGCGGGGTTGTTGGACTGTTGCGCTACCGGCACAACCAATTGCAGCGGCACGTGCAAAACGAACGGGACTTATACAACAAATGATGGTGAATGTGCTAACGAGTGCAATTCCGCTTATGTGCAATTGCGCGATCAATGTGAAGTAGTCTTAAATCCAACTGCCAGTACGTACACAGAGGTGTCATGTACGCATGGTTGCACCGCTGTTGCGAATGCAGCATGCATTACAGCACCTGACCGCTATTTGCGATCCTCCTGCACCCATACGAACAGCATTGAAGCGTTGTGCTGGAATTTATGTGCTGCCGAATGCACTTCTTGGGGTTATAGGTATTATTGCAAGCAATTCATCCCAGACGGCAGTTGGTCACAGTACAATTGCTTGTGCTGTAATTAGATAGAATTATATGTAAAGTTGGAATATAAAATTTGCCACTAATTCGAAGCGTTTCCACCAACCGCTAACATCCGTTGCGCCTTGTCCCCGTTAGGGTTTCAGCGTGCAACCATGAAACAATAAAAATGTTCTCGACATAGGTAAAACAGGGGAAAAAAATATAGCCCCTGTTTCTGCCGTTCAATAATCGTCTCACAATGGCTATTGAACGGTTAAGGTGCCTACGACACCCGAAAAGAAGCTATAATATAGTTTCGGTGTCAAGGCACCTTTTTATATTAAAACGATGACAAAAGTACGAAAAAATAACAATACTATGCAAATAAAATTAAGATGGTTACAAATACAGGTATTTTTAATCAAGGTTACGGCATATGAAAACGGCGCGTGGTGGCTGCATTTTATCTTGGTGGTCGTGTTCCGGTAGGCAAGGCAGCTTTCCATTTTCAACTTTCAACTAAAATATATACCTTTGTTAAGCCTAATTTAATGAATGGCAAGATATGAAAAATGAACAACAAACAACCTGCAAGCCACGTACTGCCACTTCCCCTGCGCCGGGAAAAACAGGACAGGGGGGAACGGAAGAGCTTTTCAAGGTTTTTTACCGCCGGCTGTCGCGGATAATCCCCGTAGAACGTTTAATTACCGACTCCTTGCGGCTTTTGGCTTTCGGCACTGACGCCGGGTTTTACCGGTTGGTGCCGAAAATTGTTGTCCTATCCCACACGGAAACGGAAGTAGTCGAAACCATCCGCCTGTGCAAGGAAATGGGCATCCCGCTGACTTTCCGGGCGGCGGGCACCAGCCTGTCGGGGCAGGCTATTTCCGATTCCGTGTTGCTGGTGGCGTCCAGCCGGTGGACGCAATATACTGTATTGGACGAAGGACGGAAAATCCGTTTGCAGCCCGGCATCACCGGCGCACACGCCAACCGGCTACTGGCGCCCTACGGGCGGAAAATAGGTCCCGACCCGGCTTCTATCAATGCGGCGATGATTGGCGGCATTGCCGCGAACAACGCCAGCGGGATGTGCTGCGGCACGTCGCAAAATTCTTATAAAACCGTTGCCGATATCCGCTTAGTCCTTTATGACGGAACGATACTCGATACCGCCGACCCCGCCAGTGTCGCCGCTTTCTGCAAATTGCACCCCGGATTGGTACGCGACATAGAACAGTTGCGGGACGAAATCGCCGGCGACCCCGTGCTGACGGAACGGATAAAACAGAAATACAAGATAAAAAATACCACCGGTTACAGTCTGAATGCCCTGGTGGATTATTTCGACCCGGTGGATATTATCAAACACCTGATGATTGGCTCGGAAGGCACGCTGGCGTTCATCTCCGACATCACCTACCATACGGTGACGGCAGAGAAATACAAGGCTTGCGCATTAATGATTTTCGAGACCATCGAACGGGCTTGTGAAGCGGTGCCGGTGTTGAAAGCCTGTCCGGTAGCGGCTGTCGAGCTGCTCGACAGGGAGTCGATGCGTTCAGTGGAAAATGACGCCGATGCGCCCGGCTACTTCCGCGCCTTGCCGGACACCGCCTGCTCGCTGCTGGTCGAAATCCAAAGCAACGACGCCGGCGAACTGAAACGGAAAGAAGAGGCGGTAAGCAAGGCGGTGCCGGTAACGCAGACCATCCAACCCTACGCATTTACGTCCGAACCGGAAACCTATAATTTCAACTGGAAAGCGCGTAAGGGCTTGTTGCCCTCGGTGGGCGGGCTGCGGAAGCCGGGAACAACTTGCCTGATTGAGGATGTGGCGTTCCCTATCAACCGTCTGGCGGAAGCATGCAGGGCGCTGAAAGCGTTGTTCCACAAGTTGGGCTACGCCGATGCCGTACTGTTCGGGCATGCGCTCGAAGGCAATTTTCATATGGTCTTTTCGCAAGATTTTTCGACGCAGCCGGAGGTGGAGCGCTACGCCCGCCTGATGGACGAACTGGCGGACATTGTCGTCGATCGTTTTGACGGCTCGCTGAAAGCCGAACACGGCACCGGTCGCAACATGGCGCCCTACGTCGAAAAAGAATGGGGCAAGACCGCTTACCGTATCATGCGCCGCATCAAACGGCTTTTTGACCCGCAGCAGCTCATCAATCCGGGCGTGCTGATTAATGCGAACCCGCATGTCCATCTGGAAAATCTCAAGCCGCTGCCCCTCACGCGGACATTGGTCGATAAATGCACCGAATGCGGTTTCTGCGAGCCGGTGTGTCCCTCGCGCAACCTGACGCTCACGCCCCGCAAACGCATTGTAGCCTACCGCGAACTGTGCCGCCTGCGGGATACCGGGCAATCCTCCGGCAAGCGCTACAAGGAATTTCTTTCACAGTTTGCTTATTTAGGCGAAAAGACCTGCGCTACCGACGGCTTGTGCGAACGCGATTGCCCGGTGAATATCAATACCGGCAAGCTGGTGAAGGAACTTCGTGCAGCGCAGGCAGGCGTATGGAGCCATCGGATAGCTTCCCGCATAGCCGCCCGCATGGACGTCCTGACGGCAGCGCTCCGGTGGATATTGAAAGCGCCGCATGGTATCGGTAAAATAACCGGTTACCCGTTCATGGAATTTTGCATGCGCACCTTGCACCGCCTTTCCGGCAGGCGCTTTCCCTTGTGGACGCGCTATACGCCCACCGGCAACCGCCGGATAACCGTTATCGAGCAACCCGCGCCTGTTGGCATTCCCGAAGTGGTCTATTTCCCTTCCTGTATCAACCGCGCCATGGGAACATCGCCCGGATACAAAGAGCGGGAAGCCTTAACCGCCAAAACCGCCCGCCTGCTGGAGAAAGCCGGTTACCACATCCGCTACCCGCGAGAAATGGATAAGCTGTGCTGCGGCATGGCTTTCGACAGCAAAGGTTTTACGGAGCAGGGTTTGCAGAAAGCATATGAATTGGAAAAGGCGTTATTGGAAGCCAGCGACAATGGACGCATTCCGGTACTTTGCGACATGAGCCCCTGCCTTTACCGGATGCAGGAAACGCTGGACAAGCGTTTGGAACTGCACGAACCGGTATCCTTTATTTTGCGTTACCTGAAAGACCGTTTGGCTTTCACCAAGCTGCCCTTGCGGGTGGCGGTGCACAGCACTTGCAGCAACACGAAAATGAACCGTGCAGCCGACTTGGCGGCACTGGCGTCTTTATGCGCCGAAGAAGTGATAACGCCGGATATTACTTGCTGTGCGTGGGCAGGCGATCGCGGTTTTTTCTTTCCGGAATTAAACCGCACGGCATTGGAAACGCTGCCGGGGCAAATCGAGGGCGCCGTCGCCGGCTATAGTACCAGCCGCACTTGCGAAATCGGACTATCCATGATTACCGGCATCACCTACCAGTCGATTATTTACCTCGTTGATAAAGCCACTGTGGCGCCGGCAAATTCCTAATGAAAAAAGAGGCGTTAGCCTCTTTTTGTTGTGGGAGCTGAGGGATTCGAACCCCCGACCCTCTGCTTGTAAGGCAGATGCTCTAAACCAGCTGAGCTAAGCTCCCTTTATTTCTACTTTGGGATTGCAAAGGTAAAACTTTTTTTGATATGTACAAAATAAATTTTCAAAATTCACCGGGGGCAAGTTCAAATACCGGCGCCACCGGATTATTCCACAGCGAAAAAAATGGAAGCGTAAGAGGATAGTTGAGAGTAGCTAGCGAAGGCTAATGTGCTAATGTGATTAATTGTTTAATGTGACTAGGACGTGACAAGCCTAACTCATAACTCATAATTCATAACTTATAATTTTTTTTTGGTACCAAAAAATTTTTTCTTATCTTTGCAGCGGAACTTTAGAACATTATGACAAGCCTTTTGAACATTCCCGCACTGCGCACCGGAAATCCTTCGGTTTCTGGAATGTTTAATTTCACCCTCGCAAATTACAACCTGAAAACTTCAGTTTATAATCTGAAAGCTTCCGCTTACAACCTGAAAACTTCAGTTTACAACCTGAAAACTTCAGTTTACAACCTGAAAGCTTCCGCTTACAACCTGAAAACTTCAGTTTATAACCTGAAAACTTCAGTTTACAACCTGAAGGCTTCAGTTTACAACCTGAAAACTTCAGTTTACAACCTGAAAACTTCCGCTTACAACCTGAA
>JAIRLT010000103.1 GCA_031259225.1 Prevotellaceae bacterium | reverse complement strand
GGAGTAGATATGCTCTTCGGGGAGGTAGATATGCTCTTCGGGGAGGTAGATATGCTCTTCGGGGAGGTAGATATGCTCTGCGGGGGAGTAGATATGCTCTGCGGGGGAGTAGATATGCTCTTCGGGGGAGTAGATATGCTCCATCCGGAGGTACAATATGTTTCGTGCGGGGGTACAAAAAGAGTTATTGGCGCCTTGTAGCGCATGATGCTCTACATCCTTATTTTCGCAACGGTTTCGAAAGAGAGGGAGGGGGGATGAGCTAATGGACAGTTAAAAACGAATAATGAATAAATAATTAACAAATAAAAATCCGTCTTAACCTGTCAATTTCTTTCGGGACGTGACAGTTTTCAATTCTGTCGTTTCCAAAATAAAAAGGTTTATTGGTAATAGCAAAATGGAAGCAACAAATCCTGCTTCCTCACGATACTATGCCCTGCTATCATTAGGATTATCGCGGTGCAACAAAAAACAGTGAAAATTTTATGTTTTCGTTGTTGCTTTGCCCGTCTTGGCGCTTTTAGCATTGGGAATATAGTCCTTTACCCATACTTGCCGTTCAAAAATTTGCTTCAGGGAAATCAATGTTTCGGTTTTGATGACATTCGGCAAATTTTGAAGTGTATTCAACAGCACGTTCATCAGGTGATCGTTGTCGCGGCAAAAGAGTTTCAGCAATAAAGTATAATCTCCCGTTACAAAATGGCACTCCACTATTTCGGGAACATTTTTTATCGCCTCCACCGTACTTGGATAGTGCTTTGGCATATCAAGGTGCACGCCCACGAAAGCGCACACGCCCAAACCCAGCGCCGTAGGTTTTACCAGTAGGCGCGCGCCGGTGATAATGCCGGCTTCTTCCATTTTTTTTACGCGCTGGTGTACGGCAGCGCCGGAAATGTTATGTTCGCGTGCAATTTCCAAAAACGGCAGGCGTGCATTTTTAATCAACGCGCTTAATATTGTTTGGTCAAGCTGGTCAATGTCGTAATGTTTTCCCATAATCTTTTTGTTTTAAGCTACAAATATACAAAAAAAGTTAAGAATAGTTAAAAATAAGAATGTTGAGATGGCTAATCTTTAATTATACCTTCGTTCTTAACGTTAATTGGTAACGTCCGACATGAATTTTAATCGTACCAATCGTATTTCTTCTTCGGAAAAACCGGTGCCTAAAATATCCTGCGCTTCATCAATGGAGTCAGATTTGGCTTCGTGGTGGAAATATTCGTAAATGGTGTCCATTTTGTCATCGTCAATCACTTGCTTGATGAAATAATCAATAGAAATTTTCGTGCCTGAATTAACGATGACTTCAATTTCGTCGAGCAGTTGCCCCATTTCCAAACCTTTTGAGGCGGCGAGGTCATCCAGCATCACTTTCCGGTCGATAGCCTGAATGATGTACACTTTCAAGCCGGACTTATTGATGAGCGACCTTACCACAAGTTCATTGGGGCGTTCAATATTGTTTTCTTCCACGTATTTTTTAATGATGTCCACAAATTCCTGCCCGAATTTTTTTGCCTTGCCTTCGCCCACGCCGTGGCAGTTCTTTAGTTCGTCAATAGTTACCGGGAATTGAATGCACATGTCTTCTATCGAGGGATCTTGGAAAATGGCGTATGGCGGGATATCCAAGCGATGAGCCAAATCGTAGAGTTGCGATTTCAGGATAGAAAATAATTCTTCGTTAAAACTGCCGCTTGATTTCGGCTGTCCGATGAAAAAGTCATCGTCGTTATCTTCGGCGTGGTACTCGTGGTCTTCCGGAAGCATTATGGGATAAGGGGAGGCAATGTAAGCGCGTCCTTTTTCCGTTACTTTCAGCAATCCATAATTTTCAATTTCTTTTTCGAGTAAATGATGAATGAGCGCTTGCCGTATAATCGTATGCCAAAAGCGAAGGTCTTTTTCTGCGCCGCTTGCAAATTCTTTTAATTCGTGGTGATGGTAAGATTTCAGGAAAGCCGTCATAGTGCCGGTAATGATATTGACAATATGTTCGGATTTGAATTTTTCGTGTACCGCCAATACGGTTTGCAACACTGTCAGCAAGTATTCCTGCGCTTCAAAGAGCATTTTCGGGTGTATACAATTATCACAGTTGCCGCAATTTTTTTCGGTGTATTCTTCGCCGAAATAATTCAGCAATACTTTTCTCCTACAACTCCCGGTTTCAGAGTAGGCAACGGTTTCCTGCAGCAATTGTTTCCCGATTTCCTGTTCCACCAACGGCTTTCCTTGCATGAATTTTTCCAGTTTTTGCACGTTCTTATAATTGTAGAACGCTATGCAAAGCCCTTCTCCGCCGTCGCGTCCGGCGCGCCCGGTTTCCTGGTAGTATCCTTCCAAACTTTTCGGAATATCGTAATGAATGACGAAGCGTACATCCGGTTTGTCAATACCCATGCCGAAAGCAATAGTAGCGACAATCACGTCCGCGTCTTCCATTAAAAAACGGTCTTGATTGTGAGAACGTGTAGCCGCATCCATTCCGGCATGATACGGCAAAGCGTTAATACCGTTTATTTGCAGAAGGCTGGAAAGGTCATCCACTTTTTTCCTGCTCAGGCAATACACAATACCTGATTTGCCGGGATTATTCTTTATGAATTTTATAATCTCGCGGTCGGTATTGGTTTTCGGGCGGATTTCGTAATATAAATTCGGGCGGTTGAACGACGATTTGAATACGGTTGCATTCAACATGCCCAAGTTTTTTTGGATATCGTGCTGTACTTTCGGCGTGGCAGTGGCTGTTAATGCAATAATCGGGACAGCGCCTATTTCGTTTACTACAGGACGTATGCGGCGGTATTCCGGGCGGAAATCATGTCCCCATTCCGAGATACAATGCGCTTCGTCAATGGCGTAAAAGGAGACTTTTACCTGTTTCAATAACTGGATATTTTCTTCTTTTGTCAAAGACTCGGGAGCGACATACAATAGCTTGGTGGCGCCGTTCAACAAGCCTTGGTGCACCTCTTGTAATTGTTGTTTATTGAGCGACGAATTAAGGAAATGCGCAATATTATTATTGTTGATAATAAATCCGCGAATGGCGTCCACCTGGTTTTTCATCAGTGCGATAAGCGGCGAAACAATAACTGCCACGCCTTCCATAATGAGCGCAGGCAATTGGTAGCACATTGATTTTCCCCCGCCCGTCGGCATAAGAACAAAGGTATCTTTTCCCGCAAGCACATTGCGTATAATGGCTTCCTGCCGGCTTTTAAAAGTATCAAAACCGAAGTAGGTTTTAAGTTGCCCGTATAAAAATTGCTCAGTTACCTCCATTGCTTTTGTCCACAAATGATAGGAAAGTTTGTTACTTTTCATTATCTTTGCGCTACTAAATTACAAAAATTTTAGAAAGTGTCAAAATTTATTTGCAATGGGTGGTTTAAGTGATATTGGAAAATTAGCTGTAAAAACAATTGAAGCGGAAGCGCATGCCATACACAAAATGGCGTCTTATATCAATGAAGATTTTGAACGGGTAGTACAGTTAATCTATAAAAATAAGGGGCGCGTGATTGTTTCCGGTATTGGGAAAAGCGCTATCATCGCAAATAAAATTGTCGCTACTTTTAATTCTACCGGTACGCCGGCGGTGTTCATGCATGCCGCCGATGCTATCCACGGCGATTTGGGAATTATCCAGCCCGACGATATTGTTATCTGTTTGTCGAAAAGCGGGAATACGGCGGAAATAAAACTGTTGGTGCCGCTCATCCGCAATTTGGGTAATAAGCTTATTGCAATAGTGTCCAACCGGGATTCCTATTTGGCGCAGCATGCCGGTTATGTGTTACACGCCACGGTGGATGCGGAAGCCTGCCCGAATAATTTGGCTCCGACAACCAGTACTACCGCCCAATTAGTGATGGGCGATGCGTTGGCAATTTGTTTGCTGCAACTGCGCGGCTTTACGGAGCAAGACTTTGCGCGGGTACATCCGGGCGGCTCGCTCGGCAAAAAATTGTATTTACGGGTAGGGGATTTAATAGACAAAAACCGCAAACCGCAAGTCTCACCCGGGGAAACTATCGACAATACGATTATGACTATTTCTTCCAACAGGCTTGGCGCAACGGCTGTAGTAGATAACACCGGCGCGGTGGTCGGCATTATCACCGACGGCGATGTGCGGCGAATGCTGGAAAAAACAAAACGGTTAGACGCCTTGACAGCTATTGATATCATGTCGGAAAATCCTAAGGTTATCGACCTGTCGGCATTGGCAATAAAGGCTTTTAACTTGATGGAAGAAAATAAAATTACACAGTTGCTGGTAGTGCGCAAAAAAGAATATGTCGGCATGGTACACCTGCACGACATACTGCGGGAAGGAATTGTTTAACCGGGAAAAAGTAATATGATTTTACATTGTAAAGATTTGGTAAAAAAATATGGCTCGCGGACGGTGGTAAAAGGCGTGTCGGTGCAAGTAGCGCAAGGCGAGATTGTAGGCTTGCTCGGACCGAACGGCGCCGGGAAAACAACCACTTTCTACATGCTCGTGGGCTTGATAAAAGCCAATAGCGGACGCATTTTTTTGGACAACCGCGACATTACAAAAGAGCCGATGTACAAACGCGCACAAAACGGCTTGGGTTACCTGGCACAGGAAGCGTCGGTATTCCGTAAACTTTCGGTCGAAGACAATTTGCTGGCGGTGATGGAAACAAAAATCAAAAGCAAAGAACAACGTTACGAACGGCTGGAACAACTGATAGAAGAACTCGGATTGCAAAAAGTGCGCAAAAGTCTGGGCGTTCAATTATCCGGCGGCGAACGGCGGCGTTGCGAGATTGCCCGCTGCCTGGCTATCGACCCGAAGTTTATTTTGCTTGACGAACCTTTTGCCGGCGTTGATCCTATTGCTGTAGAAGATATTCAAACAATCGTATCGCGGTTGAAAGATAAAAATATCGGCATCATCATTACCGACCACAATGTACATGAAACGCTCGCTATTACCGACCGCGCTTACATGCTCTTCGACGGCTCTATCCTGGAAAGCGGCACTGCTGAAGAGTTAGCCGCCAACCCGGAAGTGCGCCGGAAATATTTGGGGCAAAATTTTGAACTGCGGAGATAGGACTAAAAAGGCAAGTATTATTAAACAAACCAATAAACATGAGTGATTATTTAGAAAAATACGGATGGAAAATAGACGAAGCAAATATCGACCGGGCAATCGCGGAAATAAAACACGGGCTGCCGGCTTTTCGTACGCAGGAAGACTGGAAACGCTGTTTCGGCGCTATTGATTTAACGACCTTGAATGCTACCGACACGGTAGAAAAAGTGCGCAAATTGACGGAAAAAGTAAATAATTTTCCTGCTCATTTTGCCGGCATGCCGGATGTGGCGGCTATCTGCATTTACCCTGCGTTGGTGCAGACAGTCCGCAGTACATTAAAAATTCCGACAGTCCGGATTGCCGCAGTGGGAGCGGGCTTCCCGGCGTCGCAAACATTTATAAAAGTGAAGTGCGATGAGTGCCGTATGGCAGTGGAACAAGGCGCTACGGAAATTGATATTGTGATTTCCTTAGGAGCTTTCCTTGCCGGCGATTATGCCACAGTAGCCGCAGAAATCAAGCAAATCAAAGCAGCGACAGGACAGGCGCACTTGAAAGTTATTTTGGAAACCGGCGCATTAACGGCTACACAAATAGCCATTGCTTCGTTCATTGCGATGGAAGCCGGAGCGGATTTCATCAAGACGTCCACCGGGAAAATGGAACCTGCCGCCACGCCTGCCGCAGCATGGATAATGGCAAATTGCATCCGGCAATTTTATGAAAAAACCGGAAAGAAAATCGGACTCAAACCGGCAGGCGGCATTGTATCGCCGGACGACGCACTGACATATTACGCGATAGTAAAAAAAGTACTGGGCGGCGACTGGCTCAATCCATCCTTATTCCGACTCGGGGCAAGCCGCGTAGCGAATAATTTATTAAGCACTATATTTACATCGGATACTAATTATTTTTAATGTTTAGAATTATGAAAAAGAAAACAGGATTATTCCTCTTATTATTGATAACGTCGGCTTCTACACTTGCCGCACAGGACTATGAACGCTCTATCGGGCTTCGATTGGGAACCGTCGTAGGCGGGAGTTATAAACAATTTTTGCATACCGCCGGCGCGTTGGAAGCAATTTTGGATTTGGATATTGTACACCAAAGCCGGATGAGCGTACGCGGAACGGTGCTGTATGAATATCATTTCCCGATAAGGGCAGTGGACGGACTGGCGTGGTACATCGGGGCGGGTATTACTGCCGGCGCAAAGATTGGGGATACCACAGACAAGCCTTTCCTTTTCGGCGCAGACGTTCTCGGGGGAGTGGAATATAAATTGATGACCTTGCCGCTGTGCTTTGCGTTCGACTTTGACCCGAAACTTTATTTTATTGGATACGATACCATCCACCTTGACCCGTCAAGCGTGGGGTTGACGATGCGTTACACATTTTAACATAAAAAAAAACCTATATGAAACATTTTTTTACCTTTCTTATCCTGCTTATTGTTTCTGCCGCCGGCGCGCAACCCCTGCAAACAGGGGCGGAACGATTAGATACTTACCTGCCCCTCCTGCAAGGCAAACGGGTAGGCATTACAGCCAACCACACCGCCATGACAGGCGAAAAACACCTGGTTGATGTATTGCTGGAAAACAATATAAAAGTGGTGCGTATTTTTGCACCGGAGCATGGCTTCCGCGGCACTGCCGACGCCGGAGAGCATTTCGACACATCGGTAGACCGGCAGACCGGCATTGAAATAGCGTCGCTCTACGGAAACAACTACAAACCGTCGCCGGAACAACTGCGCGATATTGACTGCATGCTGTTCGACATACAGGATGTCGGGGCGCGCTTCTATACTTACCTTTCCACGATGCACTACGTAATGGAAGCCTGCGCCGAAAACAATATTCCGCTCATTATCTTGGATCGTCCGAACCCCAACGGTTTTTATGTGGACGGTCCCGTGCTGGAAGAAAAATTCCGTTCCTTTGTCGGCATGCACCCCATTCCCGTTGTGCATGGAATGACGTTGGGCGAGTTGGCAAAAATGATAAATGAAGAAGGTTGGCTGGCAAATAAAATCAAATGTGATTTGACGGTGATTGCCTGTGCCGGCTATTCGCACAAGTGGGCATACTATTTCACCAAGCCGCCGTCGCCGAACTTGCCGACCTTGCAGGCGGTTCATTTATATCCGTCGCTTTGCCTGTTTGAAGGCACGGTCATCAGCGTGGGACGCGGCACCGGCATGCCGTTTGAAGTATTCGGGCACCCGTCGTTTGAGCCTTATTATCCGTTCAGTTTCCTGCCGCAAAGCGTGCCGGGGGCGCAAAACCCGCCTTATAAAGATGAAGTCTGCTTCGGCGTGAACCTGCATTACTATAACGACCATTATTTGATGGACGAGCCCCAGTTGCGGCTGGAATGGCTGATAGAAGCGTACAACCACTTTGACGGAAAAGATAAATTCTTTAATAATTTCTTCTACAAACTTTGCGGCACCGAACGCATCCGCAGACTGGTTGAACAAGGACTGCCGGCGGATGAAATCCGTGCCACATGGCAGGACGAGGTAAATACATTTAAAGTATTGCGGAAAAAATACCTGCTCTACGAAGACTTCGAATAGTCGAAAATAATGGTCTTTTCTCCTCTTTTAGGTGTCAACTTGGGGTAGGACAGGATACACGCGGAAAGACACGGTTTTGTTTGCATAATTTGCGCCGACAGGTTTGACATTTGTTACCTGTGCCCTTGCAGCAATGCTTGCAAGTATTGCGAAGAAGAAAAATTTTGTTCTCATAATTTTTTTTTTGTTTATTTGTTGTTACTTTTGCAGCTTTTGGAGATTGTTTTATATACGTACCCACAAACACAAACGACATTTATAAAACAATCCCCTGCTGCAATTTTTTTATCATTGCCACTTTCACGATTTCTACAGTTGTTTGTGGGATTTTTCTTAAGCTGCGCAGAACAGGATATAATTAACAATTAAAAATTAACACCGCCGCTCTAATTCGCAAAATATATTTACAATTTCTTCCGTAGCGTGATACCGAACTGTAGCGGCAATCCTTGTTGTGCAAATGAATTACCGTTAATGCCGTTAAAGAAAAATAAATTATAAGTCGCGTTCGTCATGTTTTTACCCCACAGGCTAACAGAAAATTTATCTTTTTCAGCCGTTACCGAAGCGTCCAGCAAACTGTAAAAATGCTGCACGGCGTCATTGTTTTCGGTGAAGTATATTTTTCCCAGACCGGTGTATCGTGCGCTTATTGCAAGGCGTTCCAGCCAACAGTGGCGAAAACGGAATACATATTCCGCATAGGCAGACAAGGTGTGTTGCGGTACAAAAGGAATATATTTTCCCCGATAATCTACCGGCAGCTGCTGGTTACCGGTTTTTACGAAATCGCTGTATTGTAAAAATGTGGCGTGGGTATAGCCGTAATTGACCGTAGCCGAAAAATTGTTTATTGAGCCTTTCAGGGATATTTCCGTGCCGTAGCTTTGCGACTTTCCGGCGTTTTTCATCATCCTGCCCAGCCCGCTGGGAACGAATTGCGTAATTTGCTGGTCGCGGCTGTCAATATAAAACAGCGATATTTCCGCCTGCAACCGGTCTTGAAAAAACGCCGCACGCGCGCCGGCTTCATAATTCCAACTGTATTCGGGCTTATAAGAAATAAGCCCGGCGTCTATTGTGGTGTCTTTTGTTTGCGTTTTTGGCGTTCCTGCCAATGTTTCCAATTCGCTTTGCAATACATCCGAAAAAAGTTGGAAATTGTAGCCACCGGCGCGGTAGCCGCGGCTTACCGACGCATACACCCGGCTGTCGGAAGTCAGTTCATAATTCAAGGTGAGCTTGGGCGAAAACTGAAGAAACGACTGCGTATCCTCGCCGCTAATGTTCACGCCAATGCGGTAATCGAGCGGTGTTACGGTGTAGGGCGGACGCGGCAAGGTCATTTCCCCTTGAATAGGAAAGTCCAAAGCATACGTCGCGTGGTCTATGGAAATCTTTTCGTAATCTACCCTCACGCCGGCAGTGGCTGTGAGGTTATCGAAAAGAAAATGACGGAACGTGGACTGATGAAACAGCGATATGCCGAATGACGGCGTTTTGTAGCTGCCCGACGAATAACAGTCCTCCGTAGCCCAAAGTTTAACAGGAGCGCTCGGCGGTATTTGTGAAAAAATTAGCCGGTTGAAAAAATCTTTTTTTAGCGTTACCGGTGCATCGGTAGTCAGTCCTTTATAGAAACCAAAGGCGCCGAACAGCCATTGATATTTTTTTGCGTCGGTCGATTGGACAATCACTTCCTGCGTAAAAGCGTGCTGGCGTTGTTGCTGCTCCAA
>JAIRLT010000015.1 GCA_031259225.1 Prevotellaceae bacterium | reverse complement strand
TCTTCAACCGTGCGAAACGAACGGATACCCTGTATATTGCCGGACTTTGGATTTACGGCATACAAAGCGCCGGAATATTTACCGTCTGTCAAATTTTTTATTACTTTTCCGCCGGGTTTGTGAATATCATCGGAACCGCCTACTACCACTATACTTTTGGGAGTTATCAATTGTTGTGTAATCATGCTATTTGTTGTCCAATTATACAGGCTAATCCACAAAGGTACAAAAAAAATAGCAGCCTTATGTCATAAAATAGGAGGGGGCGTTGAATGCAACAAAGAACTGCCGGCAAGGAAACTTGCCGGCAGTTCTTTTTGAAATCTTGAAATCTTTGAATTTTTAAATTATTCCGTCGGTAGCCCAAATCTGTAAATCCTCCCTGTCCTGTGTGTCGTTTGTATAAAAAGTAGTATTTTTGCACCATTATTTTTTACGCTAATGAAGACTATCGGCTTGCTTTCGGATACGCATCATTTTTGGGATGAGAAATTGCGCCTTTTCTTTCAAGAGGTAGATGAAATATGGCATGCCGGCGATATCGGTTCGTTGGCGGTAGCCGATGAGATAGCGGCATTTAAACCGCTACGTGCCGTATATGGCAATATTGACGGCGCGGATGTCCGTAGCGTTTATCCTGCCATGCAACGTTTCACCGTAGAAGGCGTAGAGGCGCTGATGACGCACATCGGCGGCTATCCGGGACGCTATGAGCCTTCCGTACTCCGGGAATTGGTAAAAAAACCGCCGCAACTTTTCATATCCGGGCATTCGCACATTTTAAAAGTAATGCACGATAAAAAGTTCGACATACTCCACATCAACCCCGGAGCCGCCGGCATATATGGCTTTCATGCTATACGCACCGCCGTACGGTTTACGCTGGACAACGGCAATATCTCCGGATTGGAAGTAGCGGAATGGAAGAAGAAAATGTGATGATGTGGAGATGTGGAGATGTGATGATGTGGATAGCGCCAGCCTAATTCCTAATTCTTAATTCCTAATTCCTAATTCAACATATGTTTGCAATTTACGAAGAAGCGGTAGAATATTTGTTCGGACGATTACCGATGTACCAGTCCATCGGGAAAGCGGCGTACAAAGCCGATTTGAAAACGCCGGAAGCATTGGATAAATATTTCGGGCATCCACACCGTAAATTTATGAGCATTCATGTAGCTGGTACCAACGGCAAAGGTTCCGTATCGCACATATTGGCGGCAATCTTGCAGGCGGCGGGTTATACGGTTGGATTATATACCTCGCCGCACCTGAAAGATTTCCGTGAGCGTATAAAAATCAACGGCACTCCTGTCTTTCCGGCAGATATACTGTCTTTCGTCAATGAACATTATACATGGATAGAAAAAAGCCATGCGTCGTTTTTTGAGATGACCACTGCTTTGGCATTCGATTATTTTGCCCGCCGCCAAGTAGATATTGCCGTCGTGGAAACGGGCATGGGCGGGCGGTTGGACGCAACAAATATCATCCATCCCGCATTGAGCGTTATTACCAACATCGGATTAGATCATACGGAACACCTTGGCAGTACACTCGAAGCGATTGCCCGCGAAAAAGCAGGCATTATTAAACGGCGCACGCCGGTAGTAATCGGCGAAGTTTTACCGGAAACAGAACACGTATTCCGGGAAACGGCAAAGAAGCAAAAAGCCCCGCTGCTGCTGGCGAAAGACTGCGTACATGTGGCGCCCGACGGCGTGTACGGTCAGCGGCAACATTTCATAGTAAAGTTCGCAGGCGCATCGCTCGCCGCCCTCCGCGTGGCGGTGGACTTGTTGGGCGAATACCAGCAGTACAATGTGCAGACGGCATTGGCGGCATTGGAAACACTACGTTCGCTTCCCTGCCCTATGGCAATCCCTACCGGCAATCTCCTCTACGGCATGGAACACGCCGCCCGGCTTACAGGCTTGCGCGGACGGTGGGAAATACTGGAACATAACCCGCTCGTCATTTGCGACACCGGGCACAATGCCGACGGATTACAATACAGTTTGAAACAATTGGCGGAAACGCCGCACCACCGCCTGCACATAGTTTTTGGCGTGGTAACGGGCAAAGATTTGCCGGCTATACTGTCCCTGCTGCCGCGTGATGCATTGTATTATTTCACCCAGGCAGACTTGCCGCGCGCCCTTGATGCGGCTAACCTTGCGGCGCAATGCAACGCTGCCGGGCTTCACGGCGAAATTGTTCCCAGTGTGCGGGAGGCTTTGTTCCTTGCCAAAAACCGCGCTACTGCCGACGACGTCATTTTCGTCGGTGGCAGTAACTTTGTAGTAGCGGAAGTGATTTAACGGATTTACGGGTTTGTTTTTTGGAATGCCACCATCGCCCACGAATAGCGCGTACGGCGCTCGATTTCGCATAAACCGTATTGCGCCGCTTCGGCGGCTACCACGCCGGCGTCGGTTTCGTAGATGCCGCTTACCAGCAGCACGCCGCGCGGCTTTAAGCCCATGGCGTATGTTTTCATATCTTCCAACAATATGTTGCGGTTGATATTGGCTAAAATTAAATGATATTTGTTGCGTTGTATCAATGCTGCATCGCCCAAAAGCACGCGGACTTTCTGCGCTACACGATTGCGCCGGGCATTTTCGAGGGCGCTGTTTTTTGCCCATATGTCCACATCAATGGCGTCAACAAATTTTTTCGCGCCGCGCTTGGCGGCTAATATTGCCAATACGCCCGTACCGCAACCCATATCCAATACTTGCAAATTCTTCAACGGTATTTCCAGCAGCGCCTGCAGCAGTAAATAAGTAGTATGGTGGTGCCCGGTGCCAAACGCCATCTTTGGTTCCATCACGATTTCGTAAGCGGTCTTCGGCAAATTTTTATGAAACGGCGCGCGGACAGTACAAACACCATCTACTACCACCGGCTCGAAATGGGCTTCCCATAAGGCGTTCCAATTTTGCTCCATAATATGCCCTGTGGTGTAGGAAATAGTTGCCTGTTCGCGGTAATTGAAGAAAAGAATTTTCAACCGCCGTTCATCATAGTCGCTGCTGGGGATATAAGCATTGAAACCCTCTTCTGTTTCGGAAAAACCCTCGTATCCGTTTTCTGCCAGTTCGGCAATGAGTATCTCGCGCTGCGCTTCCGTGCAAGGGCAAAGCGTTATTTTTACCTCAATGTAGTTCATGAAGACGATTTACAAATTTACGGATGTACAGATTTAAGGGATAGCGCTTACATAACCTGTAAATCCGTAAATCCCGGAATGTTGAAATTCTTAAATCTTTAAACGTTGAAATCTTTAAATCTTTAACCGGCTTTTGCGATGGCGATAAAGTCGTCTGCCACGAGCGATGCGCCGCCAATCAAGCCGCCGGCGACATCGGGTTGTGCAAACAGTTCTTTTGCATTCGATGGTTTGCAGCTTCCGCCGTATAAGATGGCGGTATCGTTTGCCGCGCCGCCGAATTTACCCACCAGCACTTTGCGGATATGCGCATGTATTTCCTGCGCCTGTTCCGAAGAGGCTGTTTTGCCGGTGCCTATTGCCCATACCGGTTCGTAGGCAATAATTGTTTTTGCAAAATCGGCTGGCGTTAATTTCAAAATCACTTCATCCAATTGTTGTCCTACCACTTCAAAGTGGCGATTGGCTTCGCGTTCCGCCAATACTTCGCCTACGCAAAAGATAGGACGCAAGCCGGCGGACAAGGACTGTTGCACTTTCTTTAATAAGATTTCACCGGTTTCGCCATAATATTCGCGGCGTTCGGAATGACCGATAATACAATATTCCACGCCAATGGAAGCCAGCATTTTTGCCGACACTTCGCCGGTGTAAGCGCCTTTTTCTTCCGATGCGCAATTTTGCGCCGCAACGCCGATACCCGCTTCACGCAATGGTTCCGTGAGGCAACAAAGGTGTGTAAACGGCGGTGCTACGATGAGCAATACATCGTCGGGCGTTTCATTTTTCCCGGCAATAATAGCCTTTACCAACGCTTCCCCTTCTTGAAAGGTGGTATTCATTTTCCAGTTTCCTGCAACAATTTTCTTTTGCATAATATTTTTAGTTTTAATTTTTTTCTGCGCAAAGATAGATGAAAAATTTTAAATAGATGTGTTTTTTATGTGAAGAGGTAGAGAGGCGCCGGCGGGGCGAAGTAATCCGGAAGGATTAAGCATTAGATGGCGCAGGCTGATGTACTAATGTGATTAATTAATACAGGTTGTCGCTTAAATACCTCTTAAATCTGTAAATCATTCCTTCGGCGTCAGCCTAATTAATCACATTAGCATATTAACCACATTAGCACATTAATTTGTATCTTTGTGCCCGTTATGCAGATTATAACGCTTATCACCGATTGGCAGCCTTCCGGCTATTATGTGGCGGCGCTGAAAGCCCGCTTGCTGGCGGCATTGCCGGGAATTACGATAGTAGATATATCGCACCAGGTGGCGGCGTTCAATACCTTGCAGGCGGCGTTCCTGTTGCGTCATACCTGTACCCATTTCCCGGCGGGGACAATTCATCTCGTCGGCGTGAACAGCGAACCGTCGCCGGAAAACCATTTGGCAATAGCCGAAGCCAACGGGCATTTTTTTGTAGCCCCGAATAACGGGCTCCTTTCGCTGGCATTAGACAATGCGCCGGAATATATTACGGAAATGCCTGTGCCGGGCGGCACGACGGGCTTCAAGGCATTGCGGTCATTCGTCCGTGCGGCGCAGGCTATTACTGCCGGCGTGGTGGATACTGTCGGGCTGCCGAAAGCGCTGCATAAATCGTTGCTTAGCCGCCCTGCCTATGACGGTACGTTTATTTCGGGACAGGTAACTTACGTTGATGCTTATGGCAATGCAATTACCAATATCGACCGGTCATTGTTTGAAACGACTTGCCGGAAGCGGCATTTTGAGATTTATGTGCAATCGCATCATAATAAGTTGATGCGCCTGTCGAACTACTACGACGATGTGGCGCCGGGCGAAATGCTGGCGCTGTTCAATTCGCTGCAACTGCTCGAAATAGCCGTCAATCAAGGCAACGTAGCGCAACGCGAGCAGTTGGATACGACCTCTTCGGTACGGATAAAATTTTTATCGCCCCCGTCCGACGCGGGTGGCGCTGTGTAGATGAATAAACAAAAAAATAACAGGATGACTACAAAAAATACTGTTCCGCCAACTTCCTCCTCCGGTAATGCGCCAGCGCCCGCAGGGCAGGGAAATGCTTCTTTCGGGCGCCTGCTCGCTATCATGACCGAGTTGCGCGAAAAATGCCCGTGGGATCGCGAGCAAACCTTTGCCAGCCTTCGCCCGCAAACCATCGAGGAGACATACGAACTGAGCGAGGCGGTGCTGGCGGATGATTATAGCGCTATTTGTAAAGAGCTCGGCGATGTGTTGCTGCACGTTGTTTTCTATGCCAAGATGGGCGAAGAAAGCGGACATTTCACCATCGACGATGTGATAACCAAATTATGCGAGAAACTTATTTTCCGGCATCCGCATGTGTTCAGCGAAACAGCCGTGAAAGACGCCTCCGAAGTAGTCCAAAATTGGGAACAACTGAAATTAAAAGAAAAAGGCGGGAACAAAACCGTATTGTCCGGCGTGCCGGTGAGTTTGCCGTCGCTCGTGAAAGCCTGCCGGATACAGGACAAGGCGCGCGCCGCAGGTTTCGACTGGGATGTGCGCGAGCAGGTATGGGACAAAGTAGCGGAAGAGATGGGCGAATTGCAGACCGCGCTTGCCGCCGGCGTCCCCGAGAATATTGAGGACGAATTTGGCGACTTGCTGTTTTCGATTGTTAATGCCGCGCGCCTTTACCATATCAATCCGGATACGGCTTTGGAGTGTACCAACCGGAAATTTACCCGGCGCTTTAATTACCTCGAACAGCAAGCCATCCAAAAAGGACGTTCGCTGAAAGATATGTCCCTCGACGAAATGAACGAAATATGGGAACAAGCAAAGATAATGGAGAGTGGAGAATGGAGAGTGGAGAATGGCGCTGGCGCGCCAGCTAATCAGTAATCAGAAATTAGAAATCAGAAATTAGAAATCATGAAAGTATTATTTATTGGTGGAACGGGTACGATTAGTACCGCCATCTCGAAAGCAGTGTTAGCCGCCGGGCATGAACTTTTCCTGCTCAATCGTGGTAACCGTAACGACCGCCTGCCGCAAGGAGCGGTTTCGCTGACGGCAGACATCAACGATGAACAGAAAGTGGCGGCGCTCATTGCCGGCTTGACGTTCGACGTGGTCGCCGATTTTATTGCCTTTGTGCCGGCGCAACTGGAACGCGATTACCGGCTGTTCAACCGGAAAACGCGGCAGTTTATTTTCATCAGCACCGCGTCGGCTTACCAGAAACCGCCGTCGGACTATCGCGTTTCGGAAGCGACGCCGCTTGCCAATCCTTTCTGGCAGTACTCGCGCGACAAGATTGCCTGCGAAATGTATTTGATGCAGCTCTACCGCGACAAGCAGTTCCCGGTAACCATTGTCCGCCCCAGCCACACCTATTGCGAATATTCTGTGCCGCTGGGCGTGCATGGCGAAAAGGGAAGCTGGCAAGTGCTGAAACGCATGCTGGACGGGAAACCGGTGATTATCCACGGCGACGGCACGTCGCTTTGGACAATGACGCACAGCCGCGATTTTGCACGGGCGTTTATAGGGTTGATGGGCAATATCCATGCGCTCGGCGAGGCGGTGCAAATCATGTCGGACGAAACCCTCACGTGGAACCAAATCTACACTTGTATTGCCGATGCGTTGGGAACGCCGTTGCAGGCGGTGCATGTGGCGTCGGAGTTGCTTGCCGCTTGCAGCGGCTATGATTTTACCGGCGGGCTGTTGGGCGACAAAGCCCATTCGGCGGTGTTCGATACCACCAAATTGAAACGCTTGGTTCCCGGCTTCACCGCCACTGTCCGCTTTGACCAGGGGGTGAAAGAGACGGTGGACTATGTACTGTCGCATCCCGAATGCCAAACGCCCGATGAAGCATTCGACGCATGGTGCGACCGCATGATAGCATTGCTTGGAAAGTTGAAAGTGGAGAGTTGAAAATGGCTGGCGCGTCGCTTCGCGAGTGGAGAGTGGAGAATGGATAATGGAGAGTTAGGCTGGCGCGCTAGCATTGCCTACTGCCTACTGCCTACTGCCCACTACGGAATAACCACGCTCATGATTTCGCTCCAAGGACCTTTTTCGCCGCGAGTGTTTTCCCAGCGGACGGCGTACCAGAAGGTTTTGCCGCGGTCTTCTTCTTCGAA
>JAIRLT010000011.1 GCA_031259225.1 Prevotellaceae bacterium | reverse complement strand
TGTCGCATCGTCATTGCTTCGGGCTTCGCCCTCACAATGACGGATGGGCGCCCCGTTAGGGGCGTGATGTTGATAACCCCGTGCAAGTGTAGCGAAGCGGAACGCAGCACGGGGATGCAAGGTAAACCTCCTGCACCTCGCGCGGCGCACAGGCGTTCTGCTATGTACCGGCATTGCTCCGCGCGAAAGGCAGGGGCATTGCATAGACCCCGAGCTGCGCCTGCGGCTTGCTCGGGGTTATTAACATCTCGCCCCTCCGGGGCTTTGCTTCGCGAGTGGAGAGTTAGCTGGCGCGCCAGCCAATTCATAACTCATAATTCATAACTCATAATTAGCTGGCGCGCCAGCCTAATTACTCACATTAGCATATTAAACAATCAGTCACGTTAGGAACTGGATTGCTTCACCCTTCGGGTTCGCAATGACGATGCGACAATTTGAAATGCACCCGTGCTATAAGCCGGATTTTGCCAAGATTATTATATTTTATAGCTTTGCAACAATAAAAACATTGCCGTATGAAAAAAATATTCCTGTTCAGTATTGTTTGGGTAGCCGCCATGGTGCAGGCATTCGCCCAACTGTCCGTTGCCGAAGTTTCAAAAATTCTCGCGGAGGCTCCCTGGCAAATAAAAGAAATCACCGGGAATATCACCTTGCGCCAAGTGCAGCTTAGGCTTTTCGAGGCGCAGCAAAGTATCCATATTTTGGAAATTATTCCCAATGACGCTATCCGATTAGGCATACATGACGTGAGCGACACGCTTATCGGCACAAGCGAATTATGCCGGCAGGTGAATGCCATTGCCGGAATTAATGCTTCGTTCTTTGATATGAAAAACGGCGGCTCAGTTGATTTTGTGCGCGTCAATGGAATGGTTTTGCATGAAACGGCAAAGCTAACTTCCCGTAATAATGCAGCGCTTGCTATCGATCCGCCAGCCGTGCGCATACTCGCCCGCGACACTGCCAATGCCGGGTGGGAAAATAATATTGACAGTAAAAATGTACTGGTGGCTGGTCCGCTGATTATGAAAGACGGGCTGCCTGCACGGTTGCAGGAAAATGCTTTTAATCAAAACCGGCATCCGCGCACTTTTGTTGCCACGAAAAGCGACGGCGTTGTTTTGCTTGTCGTGGTGGACGGCAGGAATACCCACGCAGCGGGAATGAGCATCGCCGAACTTTATGTGTTGTCAAAAGCCCTGGATTGCCGCGATGCCATGAACTTTGACGGCGGCGGTTCTTCCGCCATGTATGTGCGTGGCGAAAACGAAAACGGGATAGTAAATTACCCCAGCGACAATAAATTGTTTGACCACCGCGGCGAACGCCGGATAGCCAATATAATTTATGTGAAAGAAACGCCTGTACAACCGGTTCCGAATGAATAATAAAGTATGGATAAACGGGCGCTAACGCAATTCATAAAAAATGCTGTTGCCGGAGCGGGTTTCGATGCTTGCGGCATAGCGGCGGCTACGGCGCTGGAAACGGAAATGACGCACCTGAACAACTGGCTGGCTGCCGGCTATCATGCCGGGATGGCTTATATGGCGCGGAATATAGAGAAGCGTACCAATCCGGCGCTGCTGGTTGAAAACGCCCAATCGGTAGTCGTATCGCTGTTGAACTATAAGCCGCCACAACGGCAACCGGGCAATGTCCCTCAAATTGCTTACTATGCCTACGGCGTGGACTACCACGACTTCATCCACGAAAAATTAGCGGCAGTAATTGCGGCGGTGAAAGCCGTTGCGCCGGCAACCGTCCTGCGCGGTTTTGTAGATAGTGCGTCGGTGCTGGAGAAAGCATGGGCTGCCCGTGCCGGCTTGGGCTGGATAGGAAAAAACAGCCTGTTGATTTCACCCACGCTGGGTTCTTTTACGTTTATAGCCATATTGGTGCTGGATGCGGAACTGGAATATACCACGCGGCAGGAAAAAAACCGTTGCGGGAAATGTACGCTGTGCATAGACGCTTGTCCCGGCGGGGCTTTGAGCCCTTACCGGCTGGATGCCAACCGTTGTATTTCGTACCACAATAAACGCAAAGGCGAAAACGGCGTGCTGTTGAAAAACTATTGTTTCGGTTGCGATTATTGCCAGTTGGCATGCCCGTGGAATGCCAAAACGCCGCCGCACCGGATGAACAATTGGACTATTCCCGAAATAGTCAATTTCACCGCTGGCGACTGGGACAACTTGGACGAACCGGCTTTTAATACTATCTTTGCGAAGTCGGTTTTGCAAGACGCCGGTTTTGCAAAACTGAAAGCCAATTTGGATGCATGCAATGGCAAACCATTATAACAATTCCCGCGTTCACGCGGCAAATGAACTACCACACGCCGGTACTGTTCACAGGTTCCTGCTTTGCGTCGAACATGGGCGACGCCATGCGACAACGAAAATTCCCGGTAACAATAAACCCGTTCGGCGTAGCGTATAATCCGCAATCGATTGTACAGGCATTGCAACGGCTACGCAACGGAAACCCTTTTGAAGAACAGGAACTGATTTGTTGTCGGGGGCTGTGGACAACGTTTTCGCACCACAGCAGTTTTTCGCATCCCAATGCTGCGGCGTTTTTGCAGCAGGCGAATGCGGCTTTGCAAAAAGGACAGGAAATTTTCCGCTGTGCGTCTTTTCTGGTAGTGAGTTTGGGTACGTCATGGGCTTACCGGCACAAAGAAAAAAATACGATTGTTGCCAATTGCCATAAATTCCCGGCTACGGATTTTGAACGTGTCTTCCTTCCGGCAGAGGAAACGGCGGAGTTGTTTGCCAGGGAAATTGCAGCCGACCCCTCGCGTACATGGATTTTCACAGTGAGCCCTGTCCGCCACTGGAAAGACGGCGCGCATGGGAACCAGTTGAGCAAAGCCTCGCTATTGCTTGCTGTCGAAAAATTGCAGCAACAATTTCCGAATGTCCGGTATTTTCCTGCTTATGAAATTATGATGGATGAGTTGCGCGATTACCGTTTCTATGCCGGGGATATGCTGCATCCTTCTGTGCAGGCTGTAAACTATATCTGGCAACGCTTTTCAGACGTTGCACTGGACGGCGATACCAAAAAAATCATGCGCGAAGTCGAACAAATCATCACTGCGCAACAACATCGCCCGCTGCATGAAGACACCGAAGCGCACCGGAAATTCTTAACGGATACCCACCGGAAAATACAGGATTTTTCGGCGCGTTATCCGTTTATTCATTTTTTGTAGGGGTTATTCGTCCAAGCCTCCCGTTATTGCGCTTTTGATGATGCCGCGCTTGGACGAACGGATGAAGTTCAAAATCGTATCGCGTTCGGGTGTTGCCGCAAACGTATCTTCTATTTTCTTACACGCATCGGTAATGTTAAACCCGCCGCCGTAAATGATTTTATAGATATTGCCTATTTCCTGTATTTGCTCGTTGCTGAAGTCCCGCCGCCGCAAACCGATAATATTTACGCCGCCAAACGCCAATGGGCGGTGCCCTGCCAAAATGTAAGGCGGCACATCCTTGCCGATAAGCGATCCGCCGGAAAGCATGGAATGGGCGCCGATACGCGTAAACTGGTGCGCCGAAGAATTACCGCCGATAATTGCCCAGTCTTCGACTGCCGTTTCGCCGGCAATGCCTACATAGCTTACCAATACTACATTATTACCCACCATGCAATCGTGGGCAATGTGCACATACGACATGACGAGGACGTTGTTTCCGATGTGCGTAATGCCTTTATTGCTGGCTTCCGTTCCCCGATTGATAGTAGCGCATTCGCGGATAATGGTATTGTCGCCGATTTCTACATATGTTACCTCGCCATGGAATTTGAGGTCTTGCGGAACAGCCCCAATAACCGCACCGGGAAATACTTGGCAGTTTTTACCGATTTTCACGTAGTCCATTATTGTTACATTAGGACCAATCCAAGAATTATCGCCGATTTCTACGTTTCCGGCAATGGTGGTGAACGGTTCTACCGTTACATTTTTTCCCAATTTGGCGTGGGGGTGGATTTGATTAAAATTCATAGCTGTTTTCAATGGATGATAAAAAGGGCGAATGCCGGACGTGGGCATTATTTTTTATTATGTACGATTTGCGCCATCAGTTCTCCTTCGGTGACCAATACATCGCCCACGAACGCCTGCCCCAACATATTCACAATGCCGCGGCGGATAGGTTCCAGCAGTTCAAGTTTGAATATTAGCGTGTCGCCGGGAACAATTTTGCGTTTGAATTTTACCTTATCTATTTTTATGAAATATGTCGAATAATTTTCCGGGTCATCTACGGTGCTTAACGCCAAAATGCCGCCTACCTGCGCCATGGCTTCAATCACCAGAACGCCCGGCATCACCGGCTCTTCGGGAAAATGACCGACAAAAAACGGCTCGTTCATCGTTACATTTTTTACGCCGACAACATATTCATTGGTACGTTGCAGGATTTTATCGACCAACAAAAACGGCGGGCGGTGCGGCAATAATTTGCGGATGCCATTAATATCAAACAGCGGCTCTTCGTTCGGATTATAGCGGGGCGCCACCGGTTTCAAGGCTTCCCGTTTGGCTAATTTGCGCAATGTTTTCGCCACTTCCGTATTGATTTGATGCCCCGGTTTGGTAGCAATGATTTTCCCTTTTATAGGGAAACCAATCAACGCAAGGTCGCCCATGAGGTCGAGCAATTTGTGGCGGGCGATTTCATTCGGGAAACGCAATTCCAGATTATTCAGGTAACCGGCGGGAACGCGCTCCAGCGTTGGCTTGTTGAACAGCGCAGCTACATGATGCAATTCTTCCGACGTTACCGGTTTTTCCACAATCACAATGGCGTTTTCCATGTCGCCGCCCTTGATAAGGTTGTTTTGGAACAATGGCTCCAGCTCATGGAAAAACACGAATGTACGGCACGGCGCTACCTGTCCGGCGAAATCTTCTACTTTATTCAACCGCGCATATTGGTTGCCCACCACTTGCGAATTGTAATCAATCATCAGGTCAATGCTGAAATCCTGGTCGGGCAGGAACACAATTTCCTTGTTGTTCTGTTCGTCGCGGTACACAAATTTTTCGCGGATTTCAAAGATAAACCGTTTTTCGTCCTGTTCTTCCAAGCCGGCTTGTGCGAAGGCTTCCACATATTGGCGGGCGCTGCCGTCAAGCACGGGCGCTTCGGCAGTATTGATTTTTACCAGCGCATTATCGATTTCCATGCCAAGGAAAGCAGCCATTAAATGTTCTATGGTGCAAATACGGACGTCGTTATGTGTTAAGGTAGTGCCGCGTGCGGTAGCCGATACGTAGTCGGCAATTGCGTCAATGGCGGGCTTGCCGGGAAGGTCGGTGCGTTGGAATTTTATCCCATGGTTAGCCGGCGCGGGACACACGGTCATCGTTACTTCCGCGCCCGTATGCAACCCTTTGCCTGAAAATGTTACTTCATGATGAAGAGTATGCTGTTTTTGCTGCATGCATTTCAATAGTAAGTTAAACAAAAAAGTTTTCTATTTACAAAAGTACAATAAAAAAAGGTAACGGCAAAACCTGCCATGGCGCAATTCAAATTGTCGCATCGTCATTGCAAGGACGAAGCCCGAAGAATTAAGAATTAGGAATTAAGAATTAGGAATTAGCTGACGCGCAGGAAAAATTTAAAGATTTCAAAATTCAAAGATTTCAAGAAAAACCGCCGGTACATTTCTGTACCGGCAGTTCTTTGTTGCACCCAACTTTTGGGGCAAAGGGTACAAGGTAAAGGGTGAAAGGGGCTGGCGCGTCAGCAGCTTTCCACTCTCCATTCTCCACTCTCCATTCGCGAAGCGCCAGCACTGCCTACTGCCCACTGCCTACTG
>JAIRLT010000156.1 GCA_031259225.1 Prevotellaceae bacterium | reverse complement strand
AACGCGACCCGCGCAGGAGCCAATGCAACCCGCGTAGGCGCATACGCGACCCGCGTAGGCGCATACGCAATCCGCGTAGGCGCATACGTAACCCGCGTAGGCGCATACGTAACCCGCGTAGGCGCATACACAACCCGCGTAGGCGCATACGTAACCCGCGTAGGCGCATACGCAACCCGCGTAGGCGCATACCCAACCCGCGTAGGCGCATACGCGACCCGCGTAGGCGTAAACGCAACCCGCGTTGACGCCAACGCAACCCGCGTAGAAGTACAAAAGCGCCATTGGATAAATCCCGCCGCATTAGCCGGAAAGCCAAGCGCGCCAAGCGTTTGTACAGGTAACAAAATTGAAATAAGCGACCCTCTGGACGTCGCACAGGAGTAAGCACACAGAGCTACACGCTCTACAGACTTACTCTCGCAACGGTTTCGGGGGGGTGGGGTACAAAATTAAACATCCAAGAAACCGGCAGGTTTCGTGTGCGCGTGGCGGTGATGTTCAAAAAGTTTGTCATAATGTTTTAATGTTCAGGTGCAAAGGTAAGAAAAAATCTTTTGGTACCAAAAAAAATTATGAGTTATGAATTATGAGTTATGAGTTAGGCTGGCGCGTCGGTTTAGTTGAAAGTTGAAAGTTGAAAGTTGAAAATGGCTGGCGCGGGCTAATGTGCTAATGTGAAAATGTGCTAATGTGACTAATTGGCTGGCGCGGGCAGCTAATTAGAAATTAGAAATTAGAAATTGCGCGGGCGCGCCAGCTAATTAGAAATCAGAAATTAGAAATTAGCTGCCGCGTCAGCCAATCAGAAATTAGAAATCAGAAATCAGAAATTGCGCTGCCGCGCCAGCCTCATCTTCACATTTTCACATTAAATCTGCAAATCTTTTATATCTTTGCACAAAAAAAGTACGGTCATGTTTCTTTATATTGCATTAATTATTGCCGCTTATCTTCTTGGTTCCATATCGAATGCTTTATGGATTGGAAAATTGTTTTACAATGTAGATGTTCGCGAACACGGCAGTAGAAATGCAGGGGCGACCAATATATTGCGCGTACTTGGCTGGAAAGCCGCTGCGCCTGTTTTTATTTTGGATTTTGCCAAAGGCGCGGGGGCGGTCTGTTTAATCCTCTTGACTACGTTGGTAAAAAATCCCGACCCGCCCGACCGGTTTATGTCCAATACTTTTGTGAGTTTCCAGATAGCATTGGGTATAGCGGCGGTGTTGGGGCATATCTTTCCTGTTTTTGCTTCGTTCAAGGGCGGCAAAGGCGTAGCGACCATTGCCGGCGTTATTCTTGCCATCTTCCCGGCAGCGATGTTGATAGTGCTGGGTATTTTTGTCATTTTCCTGCTGATTACCCGCTATGTTTCGTTGAGTTCTATCATAGCAGCCATTTCCTTTCCCTTTATCGTGATTGTGGTTTTCGATGTGTTGATAGATACTTACGAGCCGCTGACGTTAGAAATATTCAGCGTCTTGGCAATGGTGATGATTTTGGTAACCCACCGGAACAACATTAAACGTTTGCGCAACGGCACAGAGCAAAAAATAGTAATTCGCAAAAATCCTTCCATCAACATCCCGGATAAAAAGGGTGAAGGGTAAAGGGTGAAGGGTGAAGGGCGAAGCTATATAGTGCCCGTCGTTCCGGTGTCATTGCAGGCGGGACGAAACAATCCATAGATGATGTGAAGATGATGTGAAAATGCACCGGCGCCAACTTGCTTCATGCCTTCCTTTACCTTTTCACCCTTTACCTTTTCACCCTTTACCTTTTCACCCTTTACCTTTTCACCCTTTACCCTTTCACCCTTTACCCTTTCACCTTTCGCCCCTTCGCCCTTAACTTATCTCGCTTAACGTGGAAATGATTTTTATGCGCAATTCATTGGCGCCGCCTTCCATGCGGTTAATGACGGCATTTTTGACAAGGGAAATATCGCCGGTTTCTTCGGATACTACAATCACAACAGCATCGGTTTGCTCTGTCAGTCCTACGGCTGCGCGGTGGCGCATACCGTACTGCGCAGGAATATATACTTGCTCGCTGATAGGTAATGTGCAACGTGCCGCAAGGATTTTATTGCGGCTGATAATTACCGCGCCGTCGTGCAATGGCGCATTTTTGAAAAAAAGGTTTTGAAGCAACCGGCTGCTTATCCGCGCATCGATAATATCGCCGGTTTCGGCATACATCGCCATGGGCGAATGGCGTTCAATCACAATCAGGGCGCCGGTTTTCGTTTCCGACATTTGCCGGCAGGCGCGCGTGATGGAATCAATATCCAATTCGATATGCGCGTGTGTGCGTTGCTTGAAAAAGCGTTGTAGCCAAGCGTAGCGCTGGCTGTTAAAGCGCGACCCGAGGTGCAGCAGGAAGCGGCGTATTTCCTGCTGGAATACGATAATAATCGCAATAATACCTACACCCAATACTTGTCCCAGTATGGTCGAAAGGAGCTGCATATTCAATGCCCGTACAATGAACCACAAAAAATAAAGCAACAAAATACCGGTAAAAATGTTAATAGCCGTTGTACCGCGGATAAGTTTATAAATCTGGTACAACAGGAATGCCACCGCTACAATATCCAAGACATCGGACAGGTTAAAATGGATAAAATCAAGCATAATGCTTGCAAAGATACAAAAAAAACTTTCAGTAATTAAAAATATTCCGTATGTTTGCAAACAAAAATCATCCATACGAATTTTTTAAGGGACACGGCGGAAGCCCGCCGGCGCCGAACGGGAAAATGAATAGCAAACGGAAAATACAAGGTAGTATATGTGCGCCTGCATCGAAAAGCATGACGCAACGCGCCATTGCAGCCGCATTGTTGGCGCAGGGCGCAAGTGAAGTGCGCAATCCGTCGCAGTGCGACGATGCATTGGCGGCTGTGGATGCCGCAAAAATATTGGGTGCACAAATCGAAACAACCGCCGCCGGCTATCGGATAACCGGCGTTTCGCAAACCCGGTTCCCTTTGCCGGGAACCGGCGTTTCGTTACATGTGCGGGAGTCGGCGTTGTGTGCGCGGTTGTTTGCACCGGTGGCGGCATTGCTTTATCCGGCGGCGGCAATTACCGGCAGCGGCACTTTGCTTCGCCGTCCGATGAATGATTTGATAACCGCTTTGGCGGCTTTTGGCGTTACCGCAACCGCTACCGGCGGTCGCTATCTTCCCTTGCAACTGCACGGCGCATTGCAACACGGCACCGCAACGATAGATGCTTCGACCAGTTCGCAAATCATTTCCGGGTTGTTGATGACGCTGCCGTTGCTTCATGGCAATTCCGGAATTACGGTGAAAAAATTAGCCAGCCGTCCGTATGTGGATATGACGCTGGAGTTGTTGCAAACATTTGGTATTACTGTGGAGAATAACGGCTATGAACAGTTTAAAATACGCGGTAACCAACGCTACACGCCGCAAACTTATACCGTAGAGGGCGATTGGAGCGGCGCCGCTTTTTGGCTGGCGGCGGCGGCGATTGGCGGCGGGATTACTATGGAAGGTTTGCATGCCGGCAGCGCACAGGCAGACCGGGCGATGTTGCAAGTGTTGCAGCAAGCCGGCGCTCAACTGCAATGGACCGGCGGCGCATTGACGGTGCGGCGCGGATCGTTGAATGCCTTTCGTTTCAACGCATCCGACTGTCCCGATTTATTTCCGCCGGTGGTGTTACTGGCGGCTTTTTGCAACGGCATTTCTATTATTGAAGGGGCGGAACGGTTGGTGCACAAGGAAAGCAACCGTGCGGCAGCCTTGCAGGACACTTTCGGGAAACTGGGCGTTACCATTACCATTGAAAAAAATGAAATGGCAGTACATGGCGGCAGCGTGCATGGCGGAAAAGTATCATCATTCCATGACCACCGCATGGCTATGGCGGCAGCCTGTGCCGGACTTTTCACAGATGAAGCGGTAGAGATAGACGATACCCAATGCGTAAACAAATCTTACCCCGCTTTTTTCACCGACATGGAAACGGTATTAATGGAAAGTTGAAAATGGAAAGTTGAAAATTAACTGGCGCCACAGCGCTTGCCGCGACTTATGACTTACGACTTATGACTTACGACTTACGACTTATGACTTATGACTTATGACTTATGACTTATGACTTACAACTTACGACTTACGACTTATGACTAATATATAATGAATACCTTTGGACAATTTTTCAGGATAAGTATTTTTGGCGAGTCGCACGGCGCGTTGGTAGGCGTGTTGGTGGACGGTTGCCCGGCAGGCGTGTTATTGGCTGCCGGTGATTTCACCAATGACCTGCAACGGCGGCAGAGCGGCGCCAAAGGCACTACGGCGCGCAGGGAAGCCGATATTCCCAAAATCGCCGGCGGCGTGTACAACGGTTATACCACCGGTGCGCCCATTGCTATCCTTTTTGACAACGGCGACGTTCGTCCGGCGGATTATGAACGCTTCCGCCACACGCCCCGCCCGGGGCATGCCGACTTTACGGCGTCCAAAAAGTGGAATGGTTTTAATGATTTGCGCGGCAGCGGGCATTTCTCGGGACGCCTGACCGTCGCATTGGTAGCGGCAGGCGTGATTGCCAAAAAACTCATAGCGCCGGCAACGGTGGCGGCGGAACTGGCGGAAGCCGGCGGCAGCCCGCATATTGCCGCAGCGGTGGACAAGGCGGTGGCGGCAAACAATTCGATTGGCGGCATTGTTACCTGTTCGGCGAAAAATATACCGGCAGGGTGGGGTAGCCCGTTTTTCAATTCGGTGGAAGCACTCTTGAGCCATTTGATTTTTTCCATTCCCGGCATTAAAGCCATTGAATTTGGCGCCGGCTTCGAAGCCGCGCGGTTATGCGGCTCCCAGCATAACGACGCGTTTATTTCCACCGATGGAACCACGCAGACCAATCATGCCGGCGGCGTCAATGGCGGTATCACCAACGGTAATGAATTATATTTCCGGGTAGCGGTAAAACCCACTTCGAGCATTGCCAAGCCGCAAACCACCCTCAACCTGCAAACCGGACAGCCGGAAACATTTTCCGTCCACGGTCGCCATGACGCCTGCATTGCCTTGCGCGTCCCCGTGATTGTGGAAGCCGCCACCGCCATTGTGTTGGCGGATTTGGCGCAAGCACGGAAAAATGATGTGGTGTAATTTCTTTTCATCCCTGACCGGATACACTTTTAAATTTATGAAGGTTTTTGGTTATAAATTTTGGTAGTAATATGTTTTTATCTATTTTTGTGGAGTCTTTCGAGACATCGTTTTTAAGAAAGTGCCTTTTAGTTAAAATATCCAGGTTTTAATCATAGATAGAGGCGCGTAACCTATCCCTTTTTGGTGGGTTGCTGTTTATCTATCTATAGGTGATTGGATATACCTAACTAAAGTGGACTGCAACTCACTTTCTTTTAATAAAACCATCTCTTTGGTTGCGGGGATAGAAAAAGATAAACTTAATGAAACCAAAATCCAAAAAATTATCGATGAAAAAAGCTTTTTTAACCATGACGGGCTGCCTCATTGCAACAGTAGCCTTATTTTCTCAAACAGACACTACCTATTATTCGGGTTTTAAATTCGGTTTTACCTATCCCGTGAGCACGCATGGGTTACAACACACGCACCAATACTCCAACGCCGTTTCGGTTAACCTGCTGGTGGGCGTTTCCGGAGATGAACGCGCATTTGCGTTTAGCGGATTGGCAAATATTGTTCGTAATAATATAACGGGTTTCCAGTTCGCCGGATTGTACAATCATGCGGGAAACAACGGTAATGGATTTGCGATGTCGGGGTTAGGAAACAATATCGGGAATAATTATAATGGTTTCCTGTTTGCCGGGTTATTGAACAGGAGTCGTGAAATGTGTGGCGTTCAAATGACCGGACTGGTGAATATGGCAGGGAATGTCAGAGGCATCCAGTTTGCTGGGCTGGTGAATATGGCGGCTAATGTCAGCGGCGTTCAAATAGCCGGACTGGTGAATGTGGCAAAGAATGTCAAAGGCATCCAGTTTGCCGGGCTGGTGAATGTGGCGGATAGCAGCGATTACCCCATTGCGATTATCAACATTATTAAAAATGGGGAGAAAAGTATCGCGTTATCTTATAACGAAACGGGAAGCGTGATAGTTTCTTTTCGTTCCGGCGGAAAGGTTACTTACGGTATCATCGGGTTGGGATATAATCACAAAGCAGGCAACCAATCTTGGCTTGTTGAAAGCGGATTGGGTGCGCATATAAACTGTTCGCCCCGCTTTAGAATTAACAATGAACTAACGGTAGAGAATTTCATTATGTCCAAAAATGCGGCTTTCAAAGCCGGTTACCGCCTGAGCGCCGCTTACAGGTTTTTCTCGCATATGGAAATTTTCGCCGGGACAGGCATCAGTTACATGCAAACAAACGATGACAGCCATACGGGTATTTTTCCTCGCCATGCCTTGTGGAAACACCATAACGGCTTCAAGTTCCGGCAGGTTTCCATAGGGTATCAATTCGGGGTACAGTATATCTTTTAAACAAAAAGATAATACCATTGGGGTCAAGCGGCAAGGAGCGGCTGAAAAAACAGGCGGGACAAGCATGTAAGGAATAGGACAACGGCTTTTAATAATTCCTGCCTGTATCTTTCCCTGTACTTCACAATTCCGACGCCAGCCAATTCCTAATTCTTAATTCCTAATTCCTAATTCTTAATTCCTGTCATACTATTGATGTGCGTTTGGTGAAGGCGATGATGTCGTTAATGTAGCCGAATGCAAGCGACGTTACGGTATCGGCGCAGCCGTAGTAGATGGCGAGGCGTCCGGTGGCGGCGTCGTGGAGGGCGGCGCAGGGGAATGTTACATTCGGCACGTCGCCGGTGCACTCGTAGTCTTTTTGGGGCGATAGCAGGTAGGCGCCGCTGCGGGCAAGGACTTTCCATGGCTCGTCCCGGTCTAACAGCGCCGCGCCGAAACTGTACACAAAACCGTTGCACGACGCCAGTACGCCATGATACAGCAGCAGCCAGCCTTCGGCGGTTTCGATGGGAACAGGACCTGCGCCTACTTTGGTGCATTGCCAAGCGCTCACTTCAAATTCCGCGGGCGACAGCACATGGCGGTGCCGTCCCCAGAACTCCATGTCGGGCGATACGCTGTAAAAAATATCGCCGAAGGGCGTATGCCCGTTGTCGCTGGGGCGCGAGAGTATGGCGAAGTTACCGTTGATTTTGCGCGGGAACAATACCCCATTGCGATTGAACGGCAGGAAAGCATTTTCCAACCGGTGGAAAACCTTGAAATCCGTTGTCCATGCGCAGCCGATGGTGGGACCGTGGTAGCCGTTGCACCATGTAACATAGTAGCGGTCGCCTATCCACACCACGCGCGGGTCGTAGCCATACACCCATGCGCCTATCTCGGGGTGTGCGCCGGTGAAGCGGATATCTTCTTCGTTGATGTCCCACCGGATGCCGTTGCGGCTAAAGCCTGCATGCAGGCGCATCCGGCGGTTGGTGTCGTCGCAGCGGAACACGCCCGCATAGCCCTCGCCAAAAGGCACGACGGCGCTGTTGAAAATACTATTGGAGGTGGATAACAGGTCGCGCGGAATAACCGGATTGGCGGAGTAACGCCAGATAACGCCTTTTTCATTGGCTGGGCGGTCTTCCCATGGAAAGGGGCGCCCGGTGTTTCCCGCAAGGGGAGTCGGGTTTGTTGTCTTGTTCATTTGATGGCTGATTTTTAATTGTAAAATGTAAAGAGTAAAGTGTAAAATGTGAAGGGTAAAGTGTAAGTTAGCCGGCGCGCCAGCGCTAACCACTAACCATTAATCATTAACCATTATTTCTAATTTCCGGTTGGTTACAATAAAGCGAATACGGGAAGCCGTCATCGCGGACGCGCATCCTG
>JAIRLT010000140.1 GCA_031259225.1 Prevotellaceae bacterium | reverse complement strand
CTTTGTGAACATGTGCAAAAGTCTCGTGAACATGTTCACAAGCTTTGTGAACATGTGCAAAAGTCTCGTGAACATGTTCACAAACTTCGTGAACATGTGCAAAAGTCTCGTGAACATGTTCACAAACATTCTTATCATTTAACAATTCACTTAATATAAATCAATTAAAAAAAAAGCTATGAGTAATCGAAACTTTTTACCAAACAACGACCAGACATTACTGTCATGGGTCGTAAATTTTCTGGGTTATTTGGCGTCAATATTGCCACGAATAGGTTTCCCGGAAAGTGTCTACACAGAATTAGTGGCATTGCGCGACCGCTACGCACAGAAACTCAGCATTGCCGACTCGCCGGTTACCCGCACCAAAGCATCGGTGCAGGAAAAGAATGAGGCGAAGAAATCGCTCGTAAGCCGCCTGCGGCAAACGATAGGGGAATACCTCACGCGCAACCACATGGTTACCGACGCCGACCGCGATAACCTCGGGCTGCCGGTGCACAAAACCACCCGCACGCCCGCGCCGGTAGCGACCACGCATCCCTCCGTTGAAATCGACACATCGGAGTTGCGCCGCATAACCCTCCGCTTTTTTGACGGCAGCAGTGGGCAAGGGGATGCAAAGCCTTTCGGTCAGCATGGCGCGGAAACGGCATGGGCGCTGTTCGAGCATCCGCAGGAAGTGCATATCAGCGACCTGACGCACTCGTCGTTTGATACGCACACGCCGCTAACGCTTGAATTTGCCGATGAAGACCGCGGGAAGACGCTCTACTTCGCCCTCCGCTGGGAAAACACCCGCGGCGAAAAAGGTCCCTGGAGCGAAATCCATAGCGCGATAGTGCCGTAGGGGCAGTAAGCAGTAGGCAGTGGGCAGTGCTGGCGCACCGGTTTAGTTGAAAGTTAAAAATTAGCTGACGCGCCAGAGTGAATTAAGAATTAGGAATTAAGAATTAGGAATTAGCTGGCGCGCCAGCCAATTAACAATTAACAATTAGCCTGCGCCAGCCAATTAATCACATTAGCACATTAGCCCGCGCCAGCCGACTTATGACTTATGACTTACGACTTACGACTAAAAGCTGGATGCAACAAAGAACTGCCGGTGCAGAAATGTACCGGCGGTTTTTTTGAAATCTTTAAATTTTGAAATCTTTAAATTGTTCATATGTGCAAAAAAATTTGATAACTATTCCGGGAAAGACTTTTTTCTTCCCGCATGATACCTTACTTTTGTAGCGTTTAACTTTTAAAGACGAGAAAAACTATGAACACAATTCCTTCCTCCGAACTAATTATTAACAACGACGGCAGTATTTTTCATTTGCATATAAAACCGCATGAACTGGCGGATACGGTGATTTTAGTGGGCGATCCGGGACGCGTAAAAATGGTGTCGGATTATTTTTCAACCATAGAAACACAAGCGCAAAACCGCGAATTTGTAAGCGCCACAGGACTGTATAACGGACAACGCCTCACGGTTGTTTCCACCGGCATCGGCACGGACAATATTGATATTGTGGTGAACGAGCTGGATGCTTTGGCAAATATCGATTTCGCAACCCGCACCGTTAAACCCGTCCACCGGAAATTAACCATCCTGCGGCTGGGTACTTCCGGCGGACTGCAACCCCACCTGCAACTGGGCGACTTCGTATTTTCCGCTATTTCCATAGGCTTTGACGGGTTGCTGAATTTCTATGCACGCCGCAACGAAGTATGTTTATTGGATTACGAAGCGGCTTTTGTGACGCACACACATTGGAACAAACAGCATACAGCGCCTTATTTTGTGCGGGCTTCGGAAAAATTAGCGCAACTTTTTTCCGGCACTACCGTAGAGGGAATGACCATTTCCGCCCCCGGATTTTACGGACCGCAGGGACGCGTATTGCGTTTGCCGCTGGCTAATCCGCAAATCAACGAACGGATTGAAAGTTTCCGCTTCGATAACCGGTGCATCACGAACTTTGAAATGGAAAGTTCCGCTATCGCCGGATTGGCTAAACTATTGGGACACGAAGCCGGTACTATCTGCTGTATCATCGCCAACCGCGTAGGCTTGACGGCGCTTACCGACTACAAACCGGCAGTACAAAAAATGATTGAATTGGCGTTGGAAAAATTAACCGGAGGAAAATAAACAGATTTAATTATCCAATTCTTCTATGGCTGTACAGGAAATAGACACACTGGTTCATTTGTTGGACGACCCTGACGCCGTTGTGTACGACGCCGTGGCATCGCGCCTTCTGGAACAGGGTACCGGCACTATCCCCCATCTGGAAAAGGTTTGGGCGCATAGCCGCAATGCGAATATTCGCGAACGCATCGAAACAATTATCCGGCAAATTCATTTGCAGGACACCCTGCAAGGCATGCAACAGTGGATCGACGGGCAACAGCACAACTTGCTGGAAGGCGCTTACTGGATAGCGAAACAACATTACCCCAACCTGCGCCTGACGCAACTGCAAAACGCAATTGACGATATTTTGAAAGATATTTGGGTCGCCACGTCGGACGAAACGCTGCCCATATTAAATAAATTGAATATTTTTAATCATCTTTTTTACCACACGCATTTATACACACAGGCTGCTGAAACATTAAACCCGGCTTACTGTTTTATCAATCGCGTGCTGGAAACAAAATGCGGCAATGGCGTTTCACTCGGACTGTTGTATTTGCATCTGGCGCAGCAGGCGGGTTTCCCGATGTATGGCGTGTGCCTTCCCGGCGCTTTCCTGCTGGCTTATACCAGTGCATCCGGCAAGGTGGTATGTTATGTCAATCCTTTTAAGAATGGGATATGGGCGGGGAAACAAGAAGTAACCAACTATCTTCAACAGCGCGGTTTTACATGCCGTCCGGAATATTATATCCCCTGCGACAACGTAACGGTAATATTGCGATTGACGGAATATATCGTATTTGCCTACGAAAGGGAAAAGAATATGCCGCAAGCGGACATATACCGTGCATTCCTGTCGCTATTCGGGAACCGCATTACCCATTTCATTGAGGACTGATTTTTCTGCACAGCTTAAAACAAGCCGTACAACTGGGCATTCACTTTGTCAATTACGGCGCTTAAATCTTCGGGCGTGTCATTGAATTTAACCGTATCAACGTCTATGATGAGTTTACGCCCGGTATATTTTTCAATCCATTCTTCGTACAACTCATTCAACCGCGTTAAATAATCAATACGGATGCCGGCTTCATAATCGCGCCCGCGCTTTTGTATTTGGTACACCAGCGTAGGCACCGACGAACGAAGGTAAATCAGTAAATCGGGCGGTGTAACTAATGAAATCATTATATTGAACAGCGAAGTATAGGTATCGAAATCGCGCGAAGACATCAAGCCCATGTTGCACAGGTTAAGGGCGAAAATGCAAGCGTCTTCGTATATCGTGCGGTCTTGGATAACTGTTTCGTTTGATTTTTTTATCTCCACAATTCCCTCGAAACGCTTACTCAGGAAATACATTTGCACGTGGAACGACCAGCGTTGCATTTCTCCATAAAAATCCAATAAATAGGGATTGTTATCTTCCTCTTCAAATTTTGGCTGCCAATTATAGTGGCGCGCCAACAGACCTGTGAGCGTCGTTTTACCGCTACCTATATTTCCGGCTACTGCTATGTGCATATTTTTGAATGTTTAGTTTGGGAAAGCGAAGGTACAAAAATTTTATGAGCGGCAAAATAGTTTTGTAATTATTTTTT
>JAIRLT010000112.1 GCA_031259225.1 Prevotellaceae bacterium | reverse complement strand
TCATTCTTAATCTCTTAATATCTTAATCTCTTAATATCTTAATATCTTAATATCTTAATATCCTAATCTCTTAATCACCTAATATCCTAATCTCTTAATCACTAACAAATCAATTCTATCGGCACAATCAAAATCCCTTCGGCGCCCAAGGCTTTGAGCTTGCCGATGATTTCCCAGAAGTGCGTTTCGGCAATGACCGATTGCACAGCCACCCATTCGGGGTCGGCCAGCGGCGTGACGGTGGGGCTTTTCATGCCGGGAAGCAATTCCACAATCTCCGGCAACCGCGCTTTGGGCGCGTTCAGCAGCACATACTTCTTTCCTTCGGCGGCCTGTATGGCCTCAAAGCGGAAGAGCAACTGTTCGAGGATAGCCTGTTTGTCGGCGGTCAGTCCTTGGTGCGCGATGAGCAGCGCTTCGCTCTGCATCACCGTTTCCACCTCCTTCAGTTGGTTGCTCACCAGCGTGCTGCCGGAACTTACGATGTCGAAAATGGCGTCGGCCAAGCCGATGCCCGGCGCAATTTCCACCGAGCCGCTGATGACGTGCAGTTCCGCCCGTATCCCGCGCTGCGCCAAGTAATCGGACAGAATTTTCGGATAAGAGGTTGCGATGGTTTTTCCTTCAAACCACGCCATGCCGTGATAGACTTCCTCTTTGGGAACAGCCAGCGAGAGGCGGCATTTGCTAAACCCAAGCCGCTTGACCAACTGCGCTTCCTGTCCCTTTTCCACGTATTCGTTTTCGCCCACGATGCCCACGTCGGCGGTGCCGTTGGCCACGGCCTGCGGGATGTCGTCGTCGCGCAGGAAGAGCACTTCCACCGGAAAACTCTTCGCCGACAGGAGCAGGATGCGCTTCCCGCGGTTCAGCTTGACGCCCGCTTCATCGAGCAACTTCATGGTTTCGTCATACAGACGACCTTTTGATTGTACAGCAATTCGCAACATATTTTAAATATTTATTAAACATTCCGTATATAGTGAAAAAGGCTCACCGCATCACGGTAAGCCTTCCCCTGCCACATCACACACGCATCGACCTACCGAACTGTTGCCCGTTTATCGTGATGATGGTGATGTTTATGTGTCCTCATATCCTTAATAATTGATGCAAAGGTACAACAATTATCGGAATTGCAAAATTGATGTAAAATATGGCTAAGGGGCAGGTTCAAGTAGTAGATGCAACCGTATTTTTTCAGCGATGTGCTTACCTGCTACCGCTTGCAACTCTTCAAACGAAGCGGCTTTGATGCGGGCAACGCTTTTGAAGGCAATCAATAATTTTTCGGCGGTCTTTTCCCCGATACCGGTAATATCGGTAAGCTGCGTAACGGTTAATGCTTTTGAACGGCGCAGGCGGTGGTGTGTAATACCGAAGCGGTGCGCTTCATCGCGCAGTTGCATCAGTAACCGCAGGGTGGTAGAATTTTTATCCAAATAAAGCGGAATGCTGTCGCCGACGAAATAAATTTCTTCCAGTCGTTTGGCTAATCCCACAAGGGTGATTTTAGTTTCCAGTCCCAGTGCGGTCAGCGCATCGAAAGCGGCATGCAACTGTCCTTTTCCGCCATCGATGACCACTAATTGCGGCAACGGTTGGTTCTCTTCTTTCAGGCGGCTGTAGCGACGTGTAACCACTTCAAACATGGTCGCAAAATCGTTAGCGCCTTCGACGGTTTGTACATTGAAATGTCGGTAATCCTTTTTACTGGGACGGACATTGCGGAACACCACGCATGACGAAACGGGAAACGCGCCCTGAATATTTGAATTATCGAAGCACTCAATATGTACCGGCGGTTCCGGGAGGTTCAAGTCGCGTTGCACTGTGGCAAGCATACGCTCTGCATGCCGTTCGGGATGCAGTTTTTCCAGTTGTTTGAGTTTTTCGATTTTGTACAGGCGACCGTTGCGTTCGCTGAGTTGCAGCAATTTTAATTTGTCGCCGCGTTGCGGTACGATATATTCCGTGTTGGGCAATTCCTGGTCGGGCAGGAACGGCACTATTAACTGTTTCGAGAGGTGTCCAATCCGGCTGAACATTTCGGCGATAAAGTAACTCAGTAACGCCTCGCGTTCTTCTTCAATACCCATGCGCAATTCCACCGTTTGCAACCATACCACAGCTCCCTGCACTACATGCAGGAAATTACAATAGGCTTCATTACCGTCCACTAAAATGGAAAACACATCTATGTCGGACATGTTGGCATGCACAATAACGGATTTTGCCTGATAGCGTTCCAGCATAGCCAGACGTTCTTTTATTTTCTGCGCTTCTTCAAATTCGAACCTGTCTGCTGCCTGCTGCATCTGCTGTTGCAACAGTTGGCGCACTTCCGCCAGGTTACCTTTGATGATGGTTTTTACTGCTTCGATATTTTGCATGTATTCCTGTGCTGTTTGCCGCCCGATGCAGGGCGCTTTGCATTGTCCGATATGGAAATCCAAACAAGGTTTGTATTTGCTTTTTGCAATGGCTTCCGGCGTGAGCGACAAATGGCAGGTGCGTAGCGGATACAATTGGCGGATGAGTTCGAGCAAGACATACATCATATTGCCCGAAGTATAGGGACCATAGTAATCCGAGCCGTCTTTCACCCGCCGCCGTGTAGGGAAAATGCGCGGAAAAGGTTCTTTCTTGATACAAATCCACGGATAGGTTTTATCGTCTTTGAGCAACACATTGTAGCGCGGTTGCAGTTCTTTGATAAGATTGTTCTCCAGCAGCAATGCGTCGGATTCGGTGGGTACTACCGTGTATTGGATGTCGGCAATCTTTCCGACGAGAAGTTTTAATTTAGCGCTTTCGGGACGTGGCAACTTAAAATATTGCGCCACACGTTTGCGTAAATCTTTTGCTTTTCCCACATAAATCACCACTCCATCGGCATTCAGGAAATGATAAACGCCCGGATAATGCGGCAGGTTGCCCAGTATTGTCGTAAGTCGTTTCTTAGTCATAAGTTGTAAATCTTTTCCCAGTCGCCGGCACGCTTAACTCGCTTAACAGTGGAATTATTATTCTTCGGTACGAAGATAAAAAAAAGATAGCATACAAACAAATAGGCAGTAAGCTAATTTAATTTTTAAGTATTCTGGTAAGTAAATCCCTGAGCTCTGCCCTCCGTTCAATCGTGGAATAAAAATTGCGTTTGTTTCTTCACGTAAGAATAATTACCTTTGCAACCATTTTCAAAACAAATTATAATGAAAGAAAAATTAGACCCCGATTATTTATTTGAAGTAAGCTGGGAAGTATGCAACAAGGTAGGCGGCATTTATACCGTCATCTCGACCAAAGCCCTCAACATGGGAAAGGATTTAAAACACAATCATATTTTGATTGGTCCCGATGTGTGGCGCGATACGGAAAGCAATCCCGATTTTATTGAAGACGCGCGCCTGCTGAAATCATGGCGGGCAAAAGCCGCGCAGGAAGGACTGCGCATCCGCGTCGGACGGTGGAACATTACCGGTAACCCGGTAACCGTGCTGGTTGATTTCACTGCGTTTTTTGAAAATAAGGATAAAATCTTCGCCCGGTTTTGGGAAACCTACAAGCTTGATTCCATCAGCGGGCAATGGGATTATGTGGAGCCGGCGCTCTTCGGTTATGCCGCCGGAAAGGTGATTGAAAGTTATACGAATTTCCATATCTCGCCGCGTCACCGGGCGGTGGCGCAGTTCCATGAATGGATGACCGGTACTGGGCTGCTGTATTTGCGTTCGGCGCTGCCGCAAATCGGGTGCATTTTTACCACGCACGCCACCGTGTTGGGGCGGTGCATAGCGGGTAATCACCTGCCGCTGTACGACCAGATGGAAAGTTATAATCCCGATGAAAAAGCGCGGCAATTTAATGTGGTTTCCAAACAGTCGCTCGAACGGGCGGCGGCGCAGGCAGCCGATTGTTTCACTACTGTAAGTGATATCACGGCGCGAGAATGCGCCCACTTCCTCGGCAAACCGGTGGATATTGTTACGCCCAACGGGTTTGAAAACAGTTTCACACCGCGCGAAGAAGATTTCCCTGCCAAACAAACTGCCGGTCGCAAGAAATTGTGCGAAGTGGCGGCGGCGCTGCTCAACCGCCCGCTGTCCGGCGATGCGCTTTTGGTGGGCATCAGCGGACGGTATGAATATACCAACAAGGGCATTGATGTGTTTATTGAAGCGCTGGCGCGGTTAAATACAAATCCGGCATTGCCGCGCGAAGTGGCGGCGTTCATTATGGTGCCGGCGGGGCATCACGGACCTAATAAAGAAATGTTGCACAATTTGCAGTACCCTGCACAACGGCAGGAGGTATATAATAAGTATGTAACCCATTATCTGTCCGAACCGGAAACCGACCCGGCGCTGAAACACATTCTGCGGGCGGGATTGAATAATGACGGCAAGGTACAGGTGTTTTTTATCCCGTCGTACCTCAACGGCAACGACGGCGTGTTCAACGTGCCTTATTACGATTTGCTGGCGGGGCTTGACCTGTCGGTATTCCCGTCGTATTATGAGCCGTGGGGTTACACGCCGCTGGAAAGCCTTGCGTTCAAAGTGCCGACGATTACCACGTCGCTTGCCGGCTTCGGCTTATGGGTCGGGGAAAAATATAAGGGAACGCATCCGGGCATCGAAGTAATCCAACGCAATGACGCCAACAGCGATTATGTGGTGGATTGCATCGCTAAAAAAATAAATGAATTTGCCGGTTACTCGCTCGGACAGATGGCGTCCGTCAGGGAAAATGCGAAAGACGTGTCGAACATTGCCCTGTGGGATAATCATATTAAATACTATAAAAAAGCGGGAACAATCGCTTTGCAGAAAGTGGCGCAGCGCGTGCCGGAATTTCCGGCAGTGCAGGAAGAGCCTACCTCGTTTATCGAGCAGCAGGTTTCTATCAGCCAGCCTAACTGGACGCGCATCATGGTGCATAAACATATCCCCGAAAAACTGACGGCACTTGAAACACTCTCCAAAAACCTTTGGTGGAGCTGGAACCAGGATGCGTGGGAATTGTTTGAGAGCATTGACCCGGTACAGTGGAAAGCATCGCAATATAATCCGATAATGCTACTCGACCGGATTTCGCTTACCCGCTACAAGGAACTGGAAAAAGACGAATTATTCGTAAAAAAACTGACAGCCGTTTACCGGCATTTTTCCGCCTACATGGCAGAGAAAGGAAAAGGCAAAGGCGCGCATATTTCTTATTTCAGCATGGAATACGGGTTGCATGCGTCGCTGAAAATTTATTCCGGCGGGTTGGGCATCCTCGCGGGCGACTACCTGAAAGAAGCCAGCGACCGCAATGTGAAACTGACCGGCGTCGGACTGCTTTACCGCTACGGCTATTTCACGCAGAAACTGTCGGCGGCGGGCGACCAGGTAAATGAATACGACCCGCAGGACTTTATGAAAATTCCCGTTACGCCGGTATACGACGAGCACGGGCAATGGAAAACCGTTGCCATTGCATTACCCGGTCGCACGCTGCAAGTCCGCATCTGGCGCGTGGACGTGGGGCGCGTGGAACTCTACCTGCTCGACACGGATTTTGAAGACAACCTGCCTGAAGACCGCAGCATTACTTACCGCCTCTATGGCGGCGACTGGGAAAACCGCCTGAAACAGGAAATTGTATTGGGCGTGGGAGGCGTGCGCGCTTTGCGGGCGTTGAATATTGCCGACGACGTGTACCACTGCAACGAAGGGCATGCCGCCTTTATCGGGCTGGAACGGTTGCGCGAGTATGTGGTGAACGATAACCTGCTTTTTGCCGAAGCGGTGGAAATCGTGCGCGGCTCGTCGCTGTTCACGACCCATACGCCGGTGCCTGCCGGGCATGACGCCTTCTCGGAAAACCTGCTGCGCACCTATTTGTCGCATTACCCCGACCGGTTGAAAATTTCGTGGGAACAAATGATGGCGTTGGGCAAAATCAACCTCACAGACCCCAACGAAAAATTCTCGATGAGCTTTTTAGCCGCCAACCTTTCGCAGGAAATCAACGGCGTGAGCCGGCTGCATGGACAGGTGAGCCGCGAGATTTTGAAACCGCTGTGGCAGGGCTACCTCCCCGAAGAGTTGCATGTAGACTATGTAACCAACGGCGTGCATTATGCCACATGGACAGCGCCCGAATGGAAAACCGTGCAGGGCGAGGTCTTCGGGGAAGCCTTCCCGACGCATTACTACGACAAACAATGTTTCGACGGCATCTACAATGTCGAGGACAAACGAATTCTGGAAATACGCAATACCCTGCGCAAACGCCTGATTGCACACATCAAGGAAGTGATGAACACTTCGCAGTCCTACCTGTCGCCGAAGCAAATAATCATGATGCGCGAAACCCTGCGCGACGATGTGCTGACTATCGGCTTTGCCCGCCGCTTCGCCACTTACAAACGCGCCCATTTGCTGTTTAGTGATTTGGACGCCCTCCATGCCATTGTCAATAATGAAAAACACCCGGTGCAGTTTATTTTTGCCGGAAAGGCGCACCCCGCCGACAAAGCAGGGCAGGATTTAATCAAACGGATTGTAGAAGTATCCAAAATGCCGCAGTTCCTCGGCAAAATCGTATTTGTCCCGAACTATGACACGGAGCTGGCAAAACTGATGGTGCAGGGCGTCGATGTATGGATGAATACGCCCACGCGCCCGCTGGAAGCCTCCGGCACCAGCGGCGAAAAAGCGGTAATGAACGGCGTAATGCACTTCAGCGTACTCGACGGATGGTGGGTCGAAGGCTACCAGAAAGGCGCAGGATGGGCGTTGCCGGTTGAAAACGCTTACGAAAACCAGTCGTTCCAAGATGAATTAGACGTCGAAACCATCTATAATATCATTGAAGACGAAATCGCCCCCGCCTTCTACAACCGCGACGCGTCCGGCGTCTCCAAAGAATGGATGAACCAGATAAAAAATACCATTTCCAAAGTAGCGTCGAATTTCACGACCAACCGGATGCTGATTGACTACGAAGAAAAATTTTATAACAAACTCAGCCAGCGCCGCGCCATATTAGTAAGCGACGACTACGCGCCGGCTGCAAAACTGGCGGAATGGAAGAAAAAAGTACGGCGCGAATGGGGTCCCATTGAATTAGTGGCTACCGACCATGACATTTCCAACCTTATGCCGGCATTGGGCAACGCGTCATCGATGAATATTTCGGTATTTATCGGCGAACTCAATCCCGAAGACGTAGGCGTGGAATTAGTGATTGCCCAGCAGGAAAAGAACGACCGCTATAAAATGCTTACTACGCTCGAATTTTCGCTGGTTTCCTGTGAAAACGGCGTCGCAAAATACCACCTTGATATGGTGCCCGACGTGCCCGGCATGTTCTTCATGGCACGCCGCATCTATGCCAAAAACCCGGACTTGCCCCACCGGCAGGATTTCCCACTGGTCAAATGGATTTAATGTGGAGATGTGAAGATATGAAAATATGAAAATGAGGCTATCGTGTCAGCCTAATTTTCACATTAGCACATTAGCCTGCGTCAGCCTAAATCTGTAAATCTGTAAATCTGTAAATCTGTAAATTGCTTTTGGCGCGCCAGCCCAATTCCTAATTCTTAATTCTTATTTCCTAATTCTTAACAGGTGGGCG
>JAIRLT010000152.1 GCA_031259225.1 Prevotellaceae bacterium | reverse complement strand
ACAGGAACTCGCCGCCCGCTTCCCGCAGGCGCAAGTCCTTTGGCTGGAAAATTCCGGACATAACGGATTTATCGAAGAGCCCCAAGCCACCGCCGAAGGGTTTTTGCGGTTCTTGGCAGAGGTTGATTGGGGTGAATAAAAAAAGTTGTATATTTGTGGCATTATAATTATTTTAAATTTTTATGGATTTTGTAACTATTTTAAAAGATATTCTCGGTTCGCCTGTAGGTTCTTTTGCTTTCGTAATATCTATTATTGGAGCCATTGTTTGGGTTGTTCATTATGTAACCAAATTCGTAACCAAAATATCCGTCAGGTATGATAGCTTTAGGGAAGAATCGGATAAAACAAGGACACATATAGATGAAATAAGAAAAGATTTGGCTATCGTTCGTGGAAATATTGAAGCTGCCATTGCTATAAAAGATACTTTAACAAGAAGGAAAAGCCCCGTATCACTTACAGATACCGGGGAAAAAATAGTACAAAACTTTAAGCTCTACGATATAGTAGCTAAAAATTGGGATAAAATAACCGAAGCTGCAAATAATATCAATTCCAAAAACCCCTATGACCTACAAGAATATTTTATCGATACCTCTTATTTGGAACCTGAAAAATTCTTTTCGAATAAAGATATTGATGAATTGAAAATAATATCCTTCAAAGGCGGATTTACATTCATGTCTATTGCGAGAGTTATGGGAATATTGATACGGGACGAATATTTCAAGCGCCATGAAATAAATATTGACGATATTGATAAATATAAACCTGCCGGAAAATAATTATCCTCCCCGCATTTACTTTTTGCATCCTTCCATATTAAACGGATAGCGACCGGCTTGTATTCCGGATACGATGCCGAAAATACCGGCGCGGAATTTTTCAATATTGGTTTTTTCTTTTGCCGAAATAAAAATAGAAGGGCTGTGCGCCTTGTCCATCCACGTTTTTTGCAACTCGCTTAACGAGACCTGCACTTTCTCCACCGGCAACACCGCAAAAGGATCGGGTTCGGTAAATGAATAAGCATCCATTTTGTTAAACACCATGTACGTGGGTTTATCTTTCGCGCCAATCTCCTGCAAGGTTTGGTTCACTACGTTGATTTGCTCCTCAAAGTTCGGGTGCGAAATATCCACGACATGGATTAGGACGTCGGCTTCGCGCACCTCGTCGAGCGTGCTTTTGAACGCTTCCACCAACTGGTGCGGCAACTTGCGGATGAAGCCTACCGTATCGCTCAGGAGGAACGGCACATTTTCAATAACCACTTTGCGCACCGTAGTATCCAGGGTAGCGAACAGTTTATTTTCGGCAAACACTTCGCTTTTCGACAATAAATTCATGATCGTGCTTTTGCCCACATTCGTGTAGCCCACGAGCGACAAGCGCACCATATTACCGCGATGACCGCGTTGCGAAGCCATCTGCTTGTCGATTTTTTTCAATTGCTCTTTCAGCAAGGCAATTTTAGTAAGCACAATCCGGCGGTCGGTTTCAATTTGCGTTTCGCCGGGACCGCGCATGGTAACCCCTCCCCCGCGCTGCCGCTCTAAGTGCGTCCACATTCGCGTGAGGCGCGGCAACAGATACTGGTATTGCGCCAACTCCACCTGCGTTTTGGCATAAGCCGTTTTGGCGCGTTGAGCAAAAATCATCAGGATAAGCGCCGTGCGGTCAAGGATGCTGCATTCCAGTTCCCGTTCAATATTGCGCAGTTGCGAGGGCGCTAATTCATCGTCGAAAATAACGGTGCGTATTTCCTGCGCAAGGAGATATTCTTTTATCTCCTGCAATTTCCCGCTTCCGACATAGGTTTTGGGATGGGCATGCTCCAGCCGTTGCGTAAAACGCTTGCCGGCGGCAATACCGGCGGTTTCCGCGAGGAACGCCAGTTCTTCCAAATATTCTGCCGATTTCCGCTCATCCTGTTCCGGCGTAATAATGCCTACCAATATGGCTTTTTCGGGCGCGGCGTTCGCAGTGGAATATGTTTTTTTCTCAATCATTACATCTAAGTATAAAGCGTGATATGTTGGATAAATGCCCTAAAGCAGAAAGCGCAAAACATTAGATAATACACTTTATGCTTCACGCTTTACTTTCCTGTGGAGCATGTGAGAGTCGAACTCACGACCTCTTGCATGCCATGCAAGCGCTCTAGCCAACTGAGCTAATGCCCCGTTTTGGGAATGCAAAAGTAAGATAAAATTTGCAGATGAGCAAATGAAAGTTTTTTTATAAAAAATAAATTTGCAAATAAAACAAAAAGTTTGTAATTTTGCACAAAATTACCCCCCTTAGATGAGAAATGCTAAGGCTGACCCCTCAAATAAGAGGGGTTAATTATTTTGGATGCTACTACATTTGTAACAGTTATAAAAAATTAGACGGCGCTCAAAAAATATTTAACGCTTCGTTGCTTCCCCAATCGGTGTCGTTGGCTTCCGGCTATAAAGTGGAATGCCCGGATAAGTGGAAATCTTAATAACATAACAAATTCGATTAGTCATTTCGTAAAAAGTTTTTTACAAAAATAAATTTGCAAATAAAAAAATTGTAGTTATATTTGCAGCATTATTGATGTTCTTTTATTATTGAGTGTCGAAACTACAGAAATTTCAACCACAGATATATCATGCTTGATTATTAAACGTGATTTTTGATTTATTTATCTGTGGTGGGTTTCTGTAGACCTCGACTAATTATAAATTAAAATTCACGTTTTCGTTTCTGACAAATCCCACAAACAAAGCAGAAATCGTGAAAGTGGCAATGAGAAAAAAATTGCAGCAGGGGATTGTTTTATAAATGTCGGTTTGTGTTTGTGGGTACGTATATAAAACAATCTCCAAAAGCTGCAAAAATAATAACAAATTAAAAACAAAAAATTATGAGAACAAAAATTTTCTTTTTTGCAATGCTTGCAAGCATTACCGCAAGCGCACAGGTAACAAATGTCGAACCGGTCGGCGCAAATTATGCAAACAAAACCGTGTCTTTCCGCGTGTGGTGGAATGCCGGGTCACGGGACGCTACACACCTTTCCAAAATATGGGTGTGGGTAGATTACCTTACGGTAAACAACAATAACACAACTTCGGGCAATACGTGGACACGGGCAACTGTGGGAACGATTTCACCGGCTACCGGCATATCGTATGACGGCAGTAACCGGAACGGTTTTTGGTTGGAAGGCAACGCTTCTGCCAATTACAGCGCTACGCTTACGGTACAATTAACCAACGTCCCTGCCAAATTCAACTGGTGCGCCTACGTTTCCGACTACCCGCCCAATGCCACTATAAATAATGGGACGTACACCTTGAAAGGCTCGCCGCCGTTCAAAATTACTTACAATGGCAGCAGCTACACAGAAACATTCGGTAAAAGTTTCACGCTTGGTTGCATTGCTTCGCTTACCGACGCTACCGGTTGCCCCGGCATCATTAACTATCCTGCCTTTTCTGCGGGCGCGTTGGGCAACGGCAGTTGGGGAAGCATGGGCGAATTTTTGAATGTAGGCGGCACGCCATTAACTATTGTCAGTACAACGGCAGCCGGCGGCGGAAGCGGGAAAATAACTTACCAATGGTATAAGAACAATGCGAAAATTAGCGGCGCCACCGCCACTACTTACCTTCCGCCCAAGGCAGACGCTACCGCTGCCGGCACATTCAACTATACGCGCAAAGCCTACGACGGCGTTTGCCACACCGCAGGAACAACTGCTTCCGGTACATGGACAAATGTAGTAGATGGACCTATACACTCGTTTACGGAATGTTC
>JAIRLT010000052.1 GCA_031259225.1 Prevotellaceae bacterium | reverse complement strand
CATTATCTGTAAATTTTCTTTACCTTTGCAGTCAAAACAGAAGATAGAAACATGCGAACGCTTGACCGCTTTACATTAAGATCGTATTTAGGTCCGATGATACTGACATTCCTCATCGTGCTTTTCATACTCATGCTGCAATTCCTGTGGCTCTATATTGACGATTTAATCGGCAAGGGACTGTCTGTTTCGGTGATTGCAGAATTTGTTTTTTGGGGAACGGCATCGTTCATTCCTTTGGCATTGCCGCTTTCCACGCTGCTGGCGTCGATTATGACCATGGGAAACCTCGGCGAAAACAATGAACTGCTGGCTATGAAAGCTACCGGCATTTCGCTGCAACGCATCATGCGACCGCTCATAATGCTGGCGGTGAGTATCAGCATTGGCGCGTTTTTTGTGTCAAATAATTTAATACCCTATACCAATCTGCAAATTAAAACCCTCCTGTTCGACATTAAACACAAACGGGAAGAAATAAAAATCCCTGCCGGCGTATTTTACAACGGCATCGAAGATTTAAGCCTGTATGTGGACAGGCAGGACGAGGTCAGCGGTCTAATGTATAATATCATGCTCTATGACCACCGGGCGAAAAAAGGAAATATTTCCATTACACTCGCCGATTCCGGCTACATCCGCCTGACGAAAAACAAACAGCATATTATTTTTTCATTCTACCACGGGCATACTTATGAAGAAAGCGAACCGAACAATCCGGCAAAAGATACGACGCACCCTTTCCAGCGGCGTTACTTCGACCGGCAGGAAGTCCTCGTGCCCCTGGAAGGGTACGACTTCCAGCGAAGCGACGGCACGCGCTTCAGCGATGATGCACAAATACAGAATATCCGCCGGCTGTCATTTATGGAAGATTCGTTGCAAAACCGTTTAACAGCCGGCAGCGAACAGTTTCTACAGACCTTTGCCGCGCCCGGTTACCTTCCGAATTATAACCTGCGGGATACCGTCCTGCGCATGAAACAAATCTACACCGCTGCTTTCGATTCGCTGTACCACACGTTCCCGGTGGAGAAACAAATGGACGCTGCCAAACAGGCATCCAACATGCTTGACAGGAATGCGCTGTATATCGCCAACTATATGGCGGAACAGGAAAAAGACGATTATCCCCGCCGGAGTGTGTCTATTGAATGGCACCGTAAATTCACGCTATCGTTCGCCTGCCTGATATTTTTCTTCATCGGCGCGCCGCTGGGCGCGATTATCCGCAAAGGGGGATTGGGAATGCCGGCGGTGGTGTCTATTTTCTTTTTCATCATTTATTGGGTGATTGATATCAGCGGGAAAAAATTATCGCGCGACGGCGCATGGGATCCCTTGTTCGGCACGTGGGTGTCGAGCATGGTACTGCTGCCTATCGGCATTTTCCTGACCTATAAAGCCACTTCCGATTCCTCTTTATTTAATGCGGAAAAATACAAGGAAATCTTCCGGAACTTGATAAAAAAGTTAAGGGTAAAAAGGGTGAAGGGTGAAAGGTAAAAGGGTGAAGGGTGAAGGGCGCTGTCGCCACTTGGAAATTGAAATTTTGAAATCTTTGAATTTTGAAATCTTTAAATCTTAAAATCGTTTATATGGGTACGCCCGAGTTTGCTGTGGCGCCGTTAAAAGCATTGACAGACGGCGGCTACACGATAGCGGGGGTGGTAACGGTTCCCGACAAGCCGGCAGGTCGCGGGCGGCAGGTACAGATGCCGGCTGTGAAAACATTCGCCCTGTCGAACGGCTTGCCGCTTGCCCAACCGGAACGGTTACGCGACGAAAAATTCTTGCAACAGCTCCGCCTGTGGAATGCCGATATATTTGTAGTGGTTGCTTTCCGCATGTTGCCGGAGGAAGTGTTTACGATGCCGCCGCACGGGACTTTTAATTTGCATGCTTCGTTATTGCCGCAGTATCGCGGCGCAGCGCCTATCAATCGCGCCCTGATGAACGGCGAAAAAGAAACCGGCGTAACTACATTTTTCATTGATAAAAAAATGGACACCGGACAAATTATTTTTAGTGAAGCCACCGCCATTGCCGCCGGCGAAAACGCCGGGCAGCTCCACGACCGCCTGATGCACATGGGCGCAGGCTTGGTCGTGAAAACCGTAGAGGCTATTGCCGGCGGATATGCGCGCCCCACGCCCCAGCCACCCGTGCCGGCGGCACAGCTCAAGGATGCGCCGAAGATTACCAAAGAAACGCGCACGATTGACTGGCAGCAACCGCCGGAAATCATCCATAACCGGGTACGCGGTTTAAGTCCGCGCCCTGCCGCCATCTCAGCACTGCGGCATAGCTCCGGCGCACCGGAAACCTTGATGAAAATAATTGCAACCGAAGCGGAAACTGCACTGCATGCGTTAGCGCCGGGTGCGCTGTGTGTCGAAGGAAAAAATACCTTGAAAGTTGCCTGCCGCAATGGTTTCATCCGTATCACAGAACTGCAGCCGGCAGGCAAACAGGCAATGACCGCCGCCCAGTTCTTAGCCGGCTTCCGCCACCCCGAAGAATATAAATTCACTTCTGATTTCTAACAGGGGCGATTTAAAATTCATGGTTTAATGTTTCACAGGCATATTCAAGTACCTATTGCAATTACCCGTCAATAAAATCGCGTAATTCATAAATCTTTTATTATCTTTGCGGAGTAGATTAAAATAATTTCCCATTATGAAATACGTTAAAATTTCTTTTATACTCTTGGTTTCCGCACTGGGACTGGGTTCCTGCGTGTCGAGCACGCAATATAATTCGCTAAATTCCGACTACCGTCTTTTGATGGACGACCGCAACAGGATTAACGAACGGATGAATAATTTAGCCAATGAAAATGCCGACTTGAAACGCCGGTTGCAGGAATTGGAAGAAACTGCCAAAAAATACGAAACAACAGAAGCCGAAAGAATATCGCTGCAAAAACAATTAGTCGAACTGCAGGGTTTGATGGACCGTTCGCGCCGGCAGAACATCAAGGAAACCGGCAGCATGAGCATCGAAATACAACGTACCCGCGAAGAACTGCAAAAACGGGAAGACGACTTGGCGGCGAAACTCCGCGAACTGCAACAAATGCAGGACGAAATGGAAAAACGCAACAAACGGTTAATGGAACTGGAAACTGTCCTCGCACGCAAAGATTCCATGGTAACCGCCTTGCGGCGTAAAGTATCCGACGCATTGCTCGGGTTTGAAGGAAAGGGATTGAGCGTGCATACAAAAAATGGAAAGGTATACGTATCCATGGAAGATAAATTGCTTTTCCGTTCGGGACGCTACGACATAGAAGCGCGGGGCGCCAGCGCCATCAAGGACTTGGCGCTGATGCTGGCGCAAAATCCCGAAATCAACGTATTGATAGAAGGGCATACCGACGACGTCACTTACCGCGGCACGGGCGATTTGAAAGACAATTGGGATTTGAGCGTAAAACGCGCCACGTCGGTTGTCCGCGAACTGCTCAAAAATTCACAAATTGACGCCCGGCGCATTACTGCTGCCGGTCGCGGGGAATTTATCCCGTTAGATAACGCAAAAACCGCTGACGCCCGCCAAAAGAACCGGCGTATCGAAATTATCCTGACGCCGAAATTAGACGAACTGTTCGAAATACTGGAATAACTAAATTACAGCATGGACTCACCTTTTACATTTTCCCGGGAAGTTATCAATGAGTCGTTCATAGGACGGAAAGACGAACTCTCGTGGCTTGCATCCAACCTGTCCAACAAAGAAAATACGGTATTGATTGCACCGGCAGGCTACGGCAAAAAATCGCTGGTGCGCAGTGCGTTTATACAGGCGGCAAAACAAACGGAACTGAAATGGTGCACTTGTCATTTATTTAATGTCCGCGACGCCTATTCTTTCTACACCCGGCTGGCGCACGAGCTTTTCAGCGCCGCCTGCGCCACGGGCGACGAATGGATTGCCATGGCGGAACAATTATTACCGCTCACACGACCGCATATTGAAATCAATGAAAGGAACCCTAATGCCCCGCTACAAATCATTTTCAATAAACAACGGCTGCTTGAATTTGCCGACGAAATCTTACAACTGCCCGAAAAAATAGCGGCGTTGCAAAACACGTCGCTTATTGTATGGATAAACGATTTTCAGGAAATCGCCCGCTTTGAAAATACCGTCGCCTTCCAAAAACGCTTAGTTGCACAATGGAAGCAACAACGAAACGCAAGCTACTTATTATGCGGAAGTAAAATAAACGCCATGCGAAACCTGTTCTCCGAAAAACAGGTATTCCACAAATTCGGCGAACAAATACCCATAGAACCGATTGACGAAAAAGCCCTGACAGATTACATCGTGAAAGCCTTTTCCAAAAGCGGTCGCGTAATTTCCAAAGAATTTGCCGAAATGATTTGCCGCACCACCTGCTGTTACCCGTTTTATGCCCAACAATTCGCACACCTCTGCTGGCTCAACACCAAAGGTTTTGTGATTGACAGCATGATCGACAGCGCCGCCGAAGATTTGCTCAACTACAACGACCACCTCTTCCGCCTCCTTGCCGACGACTTGAGCGACTCGCAAATAAATTACCTGCATGCCGTCATTGACGGTATCGACCGCTTCAGTTCCGCCGGAGTGATTACCCATTATCAACTCCATTCCTCCGCAAACATCACGCGGGTGCGCGGGGCATTGGAGAAAAAAGAAATCATTACTTTCTTCCGCAACAAACCCCATTTCATCAACCCCGTATTTGAATACTGGCTGCGCAAACGGTATTTTGAGAATGGTTAACGGTTAGCGCTGCCGCCGGCAGAAACAATTTACAGATTTACGGATTTACAGATTTACAGATTTAGGCTGCCGCGCCAACCAATTTCTAATTTCTGATTTCTAATTTCTGATTGGCTGACGCGCCAGCTAATTAGTCACATTAGCACATTAGCACATTTCCACATTAGCACATTAGCCCGCGCCAGCTAACTTTCAACTCTCAACTTTCAACTAAACCATTGCCGGCAATAACCAAGTATTACCGGCAATAGCTATAAATTTATTGGGACGGAATGCCGCTCCCCTCCCCTACTCGTCGTCTTTACTGAAAATGTCGTTTAATTTCAGTTCCTTGATGACGCCATATTTCGACAAGGCTTTGGTGTCAATGCGTTTTTTCGGACCGACAATCATAATCGCTTTCGGCTGGTTCTTCACGTATTCGTTGTTGAAACTCACGATGTCGTCAAAAGTCAAAGCCTTGTAAGCCGGCAATAATATTTTCAACGGGTCGTCGGAATATCCTAAGCGGAGCATTCTGTCGTAGTATTGCCCGGTTTCGCGGAAATCGGGCTGCCCGGTAGCACCGGACAGGATTAAGCTGTTCCGCAGCACATCCATCCGTTCCGGTTTTTGCGGCATGTCATTGATTAAGCCCATGAAGACATCAATCGCCGCATTGGTTTTGTCGTCCTGCGTTTGAATGGCGCCGCTGAACCATCCGGGTTTTGCCGGCAAGCCGGGCGCATAATAGCCGCCGCTTGCGCCATAAGCCAGCGAACGGTATTCGCGGATTTCCTGCATCATCAAACCGGTGAAACCACCGCTGAGGTAAGTGTTGTAGGCTTCCATCTTCGGCAATTCGGCGGGAACAAAAGGCTTGCCGTTTGCAAAGATAACTATTTGCGATTGCAAAGCCGTTTCGTTCACGAGGTACACCGTATTTTCCGTTAGCACCTGTTTTTCGCGTTCCTGGTAACCCTTGCCGGGTTTCGGGTTGGCGGCGAATTTGACGGTTTGTTCCAATGTTGATTTAATTTCATTGGCAGGTTTTGCGCCCGTATAGAAAATGGTGGCGGAATATTCGGTAGCCAGCTTGAATGCCGTTACTAATTCGTCGGCTTTGATACGCATCAAATCTTTTATCGACAGGCGGTCGAGGTAGTCCGATTTATTGCCGTAGAGTACATATTGGCTCAATGCGCTGGCAATACTGTTGGGTTCTTCTTTTTGCTGTTTCCGGGTATACCGCTGGCTTTCCGCCAGGCGCGAAAGCTGGTTTTTCGGGAGGTTTGTTTCGTTGATAAACAAATTGAGGTAAGTGAGCGCCTGCCGCAAGTTCTGTTCGGGACCGCTCAACGATACATAAACATAATTCTTGTTGGCGCTGATACTGTAGTCGCAATTCAAGCGGGCGAATTGCCCTTTCAATCCTTTGGCGTCACGGGCGGCGCCGCCGGCGTAGTTAAGCAGCGACGCATAATCCAGTTCCTTGATAGTCGATTGCCCCACTTCGTAGCGGATGGTTAACGAAAAAATATCGTTCACCGGGTTTTTTGTATGATACAAGGTATTACCGTTGGTCATCGCCACTTTTTGCAGGTCGGTATTAAAGTCAATGAATTTGTATGGCTGTTCCGGCGCGGGAATGGCGGCGAATTGTTTTGCAAAGCCCGACTGCGCATCGGCTTGCGGGAACGTCAGCGGTTTGTATTCCGGTTTGTCGATATTGTTTTTCTTGATGCTGCCGGGTTTCACGTGTATGGCTAAATAATCTTTCCCCAGATATTTGTTTGCCACCCGGAGGACGTCTTCTTTCGTTATTTTCTTCACATTTTCCACATAGTTGGTGTAGTACGAAAGGTCTACCTCATTGGCAAAATAACTGTTCAGGAGGTATGCCTGCTCCCGCACCGATTCCTGCTGCATGGTAAAATCGGTTATCAACGCCTGTTTTGCCGATTCCAGTTGCCAGTCGCCGAACTCGCCTTTTTTGAGGGCTTCAAATTCTTCCAGCACCATGTCTTCGGAACCTTTCATGGCTTTGATACGGGCGCGGTCTAATTCGCGCACCACCGCTTTATATTCTTCGGCAGTAGAGATATTCTCCAGCGAGGGACCTTCGTAAAATTCCTGTGCATTGGGGACGATTTCAAATATAAAAGCCCCGCCGGTTTTTAATCCTTCATTCATGCCGTAAGCTTGCAGCACTTTATTGTCGAGCTGCAACTGGTCTAACAAGCCCGATTGCCCGTTGCTCAACAAAGTGGCGCAAAGTTCCAGCGCAATATTATCTTCGTGGCGCAAAGGCACGGTGCGGAACGAAAGCAGGATTTCTTCCATAGGTCCCATTTTCAGTTCCAAAAATTCACGTCCCTTAAAGGGCTCTTCCTGTTCCATAGCCGCCGGCGGCAACGGCTTCGATTGCCATTTGCCGAACGTTTGTTCGATATACTGCTTGGCGGTAGCGCTGTCGAAATCGCCCACAAGAATAAGCCCCATATTGTTGGGAACGTAGAACGCTTTAAAAAATTCTTGCAGTTTTGTCAGCGACGGGTTTTTCAGGTGCTCCGGCAGACCAATGACACTGCGCCCATAAGGCGTTTTCTTGAAAATATTTTTCAACAGTTCTTCGTTGATGCGTTGGGAAGCCCTGTCGGCATACATGTTGAATTCTTCATACACAATCTCCAGTTCCGCCTGGAAAGCGCGGAATACCGGCTGTTCAAAGATATGGCTATATACCGTCAGCCAGCGTTCCAGTTGGCTGGAAGGGAAGGTGCTGTGATAGGCGGTATTGTCGTAGCTCGTAAAAGCATTCAGGTTGGTACCGCCGATTTGGGCAATCACCCGCGAGAACTCGTTGGGTACGGCGTATTCAGCGGCTTTTATTGATGCTTCGTTAATTTGCAACTGAATGGCGTCGCGTTGTTTTTTGTCTTTTGTTTTGCCTAACTGGTCATAGAGTTCAATAATTTTGTCATAATGCGGTTTTTCTTTTTCCCAGTCAATAGTTCCCAATTGGGTCGTGCCTTTAAACAATACATGTTCGAGGTAATGCGCCAATCCGGTAGCGTCTGCGGGTTCATTCACACTGCCTGCGCGGGTGCTGACAAAGCCCTGTATTTCGGGGCGGCGGTGGTCTTCCTGTAAAATTACCGTCAAGCCGTTCGGCAGTTGATACACTTCCAGCGGCGGTTTTTGTTGGGCTATCGCGCCCGATGATACCATTGCCCACAAAAGCAATAGCATGGTGTTCTTAATAATCTTAATGTAGTTCATAAAATTTTTAGTAAAAATGAATAATTTGACAAATATACAAAATATTTTTTACGGGAAGGAAGAAAAAGGGATTAGGTGCAGGGCAAACGCATGAAAAGAAAGAGTAAAAGCGAAAAGATAATGGGATAAATAGTTGTAATAGAGAAATAGATTTTGTAGATTTGTTTTATTATCAATAAATAAAACAGATGAACATA
>JAIRLT010000024.1 GCA_031259225.1 Prevotellaceae bacterium | reverse complement strand
CATGGCGACTTTGGTAACGTTCGGCTTGACTTTGGTGGCGGGCTTGCCGTTCCGCATAGCGGTGGTGTTGGGTTCGCTTTCCGGCATCCTGAATGTGATCCCGTATATCGGCAGCATTACTTCCGCTCTGACCGGCATACTGATTGGCGTGCTGATGAACATTAACGGGTTGGGCAATACTTCCGACGTGTGGATGGTCGTTATCACTATGGCGTGTGTGTATGCCGGCGCGCAAACGGTTGATGCGGCAGTATTGCAACCGTTCATCTATTCTAAAAGCGTACGAACGCATCCGCTGGAAATATTTTTGGTGATACTGATTGCCGGCAGCATTGGCGGTATACTGGGCATGCTGGTCGCTATCCCCGCTTATACGGTGGCGCGCGTATTTGCCAAGCAGTTTTTTAATCAGTTCAGAGTGGTACAGAAACTAACGGAAAAAATATAAAATGCAAATTCTTTTAACCAATGATGATGGCTATCGTGCGCCGGGATTGGCGGCGCTAATTGAAATCATGAAGCCTTACGGCAATGTAACGGTTGTAGCGCCGGAGGACATGCAGTCGGGCATGTCAAGCGCGCTAACGACGAAAATACCGGTACGCCTGCGAAAAATCACTTCAGGGAAAGGATTGGACATTTATGCCTGTAGCGGAACGCCGGTTGATTGCGTGAAACTGGCGATGAGTTGTATCCTTCCGGGAAAGCCGGATTTGTTGGTTTCCGGCATCAATCATGGCATCAATTCATCGAGTGCGGTGATTTATTCCGGCACGCTGGGAGCCGCCATGGAAGGCACATTGTACGGCATCCCATCCATTGGCTTTTCACTGGCAGACTATGCACAGGAAGCCGATTTTAATAGCTGTAAAATTTATGGGACGAAGATAATCGATCAGGCGCTGCAACGTCCCTTTGCGCCGCATGTGTTTTTGAATGTAAATTTTCCTGCCTTGCCGGCAGAAGAAATAAAAGGCGTCCGCTTAGCGCGGCAGCATAAGGGCTCGTGGATGGAAGAATTTGAAAAACGCACCGACCCGCATGGATTTGACTATTACTGGCTCACCGGAAAATTTGTAAACCACGAACCCGGCGCCCTCGATGCAGATGAAAACCTGTGCAGGGCTGGCTACATTTCCATTGTCCCGCATCACTTAGACATGACCGAGTACAACGAATTGCAACGCCTGCAAAAAGAATGGCAATGGAACAGTTAGGAATAGGGGCGGCATGCGTCCATATTCCGTCCAATGTTCCGAACATTATTCAGAATTCGCCCGGATTCCGTCCAATGTTCCGAACATTATTCAGAATTCGCCCGTATTCCGTCCAATGTTCCGAACATTATTCAGAATTCGCCCGGATTTCGTCCAATGTTCCGAACATTATTCAGAATTCACCCGGATACCGTCCAATGTTCCGAACATTATTCAGAATTCACCCGGTAAGTCCAACATTTAAAAGTTCACGGTCTACTGTCTAAAAATTTAACATCTAAAAATCTAATAAGAAATGATCCGACGGCTCCTTTTATTCGGCAGTATTTTTCTCTACTTCGCTATCGTTTTCTGTTTCGGGAAAACGGTTTTTAGCCTTGTGCATGCCGCTATGGGCGGGGGCATGAGCCCCGCCGGACTGCTCGCCATACTCTACCACGGCTTCGCGATGGATATGTCAATGAGCGGCTACCTCACCATCCTGCCCGGACTGGTATTGATTGCTTCGGTATGGCTCCCGCCAAAGGCAGTGGCGTGGGTATTCAATATTTATTTCATGGCGTTATTTTTCCTCATAGCGGTGGTAATAGTAACAGATATCATTTTATACCCGCATTGGGGATTTCACTTCGATTCCATGGTGTTCCTCTACCTCCGGCAACCGGCAGAAGCATTGGCAAGCGCGACAATGTGGGAAATGTCGGGAGGTATTGCAGGTATCGCCGTTTTCACAGGCATCGCATATACCGGTTATGCACTTATCATCCGGAAACAGGTGTGGGCATTGCGCACGCCGCGCTCCCTCCCGCTCACGCCGGTGGTTTTACTGCTGCTCACCGGCGCGCTGTTTTTGCCGATACGGGGAAGCCTGACGACTTCTACAATGAACCCCGGCAGGGCGTTTTTCAGCGGGAACATGTTCTATAATCATGCCGCGGTAAATCCGGCTTTCAATTTTTTCTACTCCTTTGCCAAAGCTGGCGATTTTACGGTGCGGTACGCGTTTTTCGATAAAGAAAAAGCGACGGCGGTTTTCGACGGGCTTCACCAACGGACGGACGGCGCTACCACGCCGTTGCTGGCTACCGGCAGACCGGATATCATCCTGTTTATCCTCGAAAGTTTTGTATCCGGCATTGCGCTGGATCCGGTGGTCGCGCCCAATATGCACCGCTTTGCGAAAGAAGGCGTTTTCTTCCCGAACTTTTATGCCAACAGTTTCCGTACCGACAAGGGCATGGTGGCGGTGATGAGCGGTTACCCGGCGCACCCGACGGTGGCGCTGATGAAATATCCGCAGAAAACGGAAACCTTGCCAACCATTTCAAAGTCGTTGAAACAGGCGGGCTACGAGAACATGACTTTCTATTACGGCGGCGACGCCGATTTCAGCAACATGCGTTCCTACATTGTCGGCGAATGTGGCATAAAAGATATTGTATCCGACCGCGATTTCCCTGCGAAAATGCGCCGGACAAAGTGGGGCGCGCCCGACGAATACCTCCTTGAACGGCTCTTCCGCGATTTGCAGGAAAAGGAACAGCCTGCGCCGTACTTCAAGCTGGCGCTGACGCTGAGCAGCCATGAGCCGTTTGACGTGCCGGTAAACAAATTCGACCAGCCGTTCCTCAATTCCGTACACTACACCGACAGTTGCCTCGGGCGTTTTGTCGAGCGCCTGCAAACCACCGCCGCATGGGATAACACCTTGCTTATATTCATTGCCGACCATGGCTATGGCTACTTGCCCGGGATGAGCGGTCATGACCCGCGCCGTTTCCATATCCCGATGATTTGGCTGGGCGGCGCAGTGGCGCAGCCGCAGGTGGTCGAAGCATACGGCTCGCAAAACGACCTTGCCGCGACTTTGCTGGCGCAATTAGGCGTGAAGTATGATGATTTCAAATTCAGCAAAGACCTTTTGCATGCCGGCACGCATAAATTTGCGTTCTACGCCTACGTCAATGGTTTTTCGATGTCCGACACTACCGGCAGCGTGATTTACGACAACGACGCCCAAACGGCGATTTACCAGGAGGGCAACCCCGCCCTGGAAGAACAGGCAAAAGCATTTTTCCAGATGATGAACCTTTATCTGGAAAACAGGTAAAGAAGATTTACATATTTACGGATTTACATGTTTACAGATTTAAAAATTCAAAGATTTCAAAAAAAACCGCCGGTACAGAAACGTACCGGCGGTTCTTTGTTGCACCCTTTTAGTCGTAAGTCGTAAGTCATAAGTCGTAAGTCGGCTGGCGCGTCAGCTAATTTTCAATTTTCAACTAAACCGGCGCGCCAGCCAATCAGAAATCAGAAATTGGGAATTGTGCTGGCGCGGCAGCCGAAATCTGTAAACCTGTAAATCCGTAAATATGTAAATTGTTCCTGCGTTAGCCGAAATCTGTAAACCTGTAAATCCGTAAATATGTAAATTGTTCCGGCGTTAGCCAATTAGTCATATTAGCACATTAAACCGTCAATCTGTGTTAATCCCAGCGTACGGCGTCTAATTTCAGCAGGATGAAAAGCAAGATAGTGAATGCCCACAACGACGAGCCGCCATAGCTAATAAAAGGCAACGGAATGCCGACTACCGGCGCCAGTCCGATAGTCATGCCGATGTTGATGGCAAAGTGAAAAAATAAAATGGATAGCACGCAATAGGCATAGATACGTGCAAACGCGTCCTTCTGGCGCTCGGCAATAATCACTAAGCGGATAAGCAGTAATAAGAAACACATGACCACCAGAAACGAACCAATAAATCCCCATTCTTCGCCAACAGTACAGAAAATAAAATCGGTGCTTTGTTCAGGGACAAAATTATATTTCGTTTGCGTGCCTTGCAGGAAACCCTTTCCGTAAAATCCGCCTGAACCGATAGCCACCATCGATTGATGCACGTTGTAGCCCGCTCCCTGCAAATCTTCTTTTACTCCCAGCAGGTTTTCAATGCGGTCGCGCTGGTGAGGTTTCAGCATGGTACCGAATACGTAATCTACCGAATAGGTAAACGCTACCGAGCCGATAAAGAAACAAGAGATATACCAGAAATAACGTAATTTGTGGCGCATGGCATATATGGCGCCACAAATCATCATCACCACACAAATGAATAAGAAAATGTAATCGGGATGCGGGGTATGTATATCCAGTGCGGGGAACAGCTTTTTTATGATAATAAAATACGGGACAAATATCGCTATGGCTGCTACCATGACCGGTACAATTTTCCGCCGCCGGATAACAAAAACCACCAGGCAGGTAATGACGCACAACATCAGTACCGACACCGGTTGCCAAAGGATGGAAAGAATAAATATCATTGCTGCAAAGATGATGCTGTTCACCACCCAGCCCGATAATCCTTCGCGGTAGAGCATGATTAAAAAAGAACCGAAAACTAATGCCGACCCGGTATCGTGTTGCAAAAAAATAAAAAATACCGGCAATCCGATAATCACGCCTATTTTAAAAATTGTCCATTTCCGTTTTAGTACAAATCCCTGCGCCCCCATCAATCGCGCCAAAGCCAAGGCTGTTGCCACCTTTGCCAATTCTGCCGGCTGCAAACGAAACGGTCCGATAATAAACCACGAACGCGACCCGTTTACTTCTGTCCCGACCACCAATACCAGCGCTAATAACAGGATGATGCTTGCGTATATAATATAGGCAAAAACAGGGTAAAATTTGGTGTCGATAAGAAGTATTACTACCGCCCAAAACAATGCCGATGCAATCCATATAGCCTGCATGCCGTAGCGTTGCGATAAATCAAAAATATTGCGTGACGTCTCATTGTACACGGCGGCGTAAATATTTATCCAGCCGATAAAAACCAATAGCAGGTAAATGCCTATGGTCGCCCAATCGAGTTTATTAAACAGGTTATGGTTTTCCCTCATGTTTTTCTTTCTTTACGGGCTTGTTTTCCTGTATATATTTTTCCAAATCTTTCCGTTTAACTTCTTTGTTCAAGTATTTTTCGACCATCAGCGAAGCAATCGGCGCCGCCCATGTCGCACCGAAGCCGGCATTTTCAATATAAGCGGCGATTACTATTTTCGGATTTTCGCGCGGTGCAAAACACATGAACGTCGAATGGTCTTCGCCGTGCGGATTTTGCGCGGTACCTGTTTTTCCGCACATTTCAATGCCCGGGATCATTGCCCTCCATGCTGTAGCGCCTGCCCCGCCATGCACCGCACGGTACATCCCTTCGACCACCACCGGGAAATAAGCCGTATCCACCATCGTGTAATGCCGTTCTTTGTATTTATCGGTAAACGAACTGTCCTGCATGCCGCGTATAAGATGCGGCGTGTGGTAATACCCACGGTTTGCCACAATGGATGCGAGATTTGCCATTTGCAACGGCGTAGAGCCGAGTTCCGCCTGTCCGATAGCCAGCGAAATAATGGAAAGCGATTTCCACCGCTTTTCCCCGAAAGTACGGTTATATAAAGGCACCGAAGGCAGCGAACCCGATTGCTCGCTCGGAATATCAATGCCTGTTTTTTTCCCGAAACCAAAACTTCTTACATAGTCGCACCATTGAACGAAACTTTGTTCGATGCTTTCATATTTCGGATTATCGATAATATCACGAAACACGTAGCAATAATAGGCATTGCAGGACATTTGTATGGATTGCGTCATATCAATCGGCGAAGGATGCCCATGGCAACCAACGCCACGCCCTATTTTGTAGCCGTGATAACAATTGTAACGTGTATGCGGGAACACCACGCCTTCGTTTAGTCCTATCAGTGCATTGACCACTTTAAAGGTAGAACCCGGCGGATAGGGCGACATAATAGCGCGGTTAAACAGCGGTTTCAGCGGGTCGGATTGCATACGCTGGAAATTCCGGTTAATGCCGACTAATAGCCGCGGGTCAATGCCGGGCGAAGATATTAAAGCCAGTATTTCGCCGGTAGCCGGTTCGATAGCCACTACGCTGCCCACCTTGTTTTTCATCAACCATTCGCCGTATTCCTGCAAGTCGCCGTCAATCGTGCAAATCAGGTTTGTGCCGGCTACCGGTATTGAGTCATATGCGCCGTCCCGGTAGGACTCCTTAATTTTGTTGTGTACGTCGCGCACATAGATACTGATGCCTTTTTTGCCGCTCAAATAATATTCATAAGCTTCTTCAATCCCGCTTCGCCCAATATAGTCGCCGGGCTTGTAGTAAGGATTTTTATTGATAGTCGCCGTATCCACTTCGGTAACATATCCCAGCAGATTGCCGGCAATAGGTCGCGGGTAATTCCGCAAAGAACGGGCTTGTGCATAAAATCCGGGAAATTTGTATGCCTGTTCTTGGAATACGGCATAGTATTCCGCCGGCGCTTGTTTCATTACCGCCACCGGTTGGTAACCCAGCGAACGGCGCCGGCGGTAAATATCATTTATAGTGGCTTTGAATTGTTGGACGGGGATATTAAAGATTGTGCAAAAAGCAGTGGTGTCAAAGGTTTTCAGTTCCCTTGCCACAACCATTATATCATATGCCGTTTGATTATCCACCAACAGCACGCCATTGCGGTCGGTAATCAGCCCGCGCGCCGGATATTCTACTTCGTAACGCAGTACATTATTACTGGCTGTTACTTTATATGAAGTATCCACTACCTGTATCCAAAATAAACGCACTACTATCACCATGGCAACAAAGAAAAATGCGCCGATAACCAGTGTGCTTTTTTTGGAATAGTTGTTCATATTTTATGTGTACAAGGTTTTGCGGGTTTCGTGGAATAAGGATTGCAAAAGTAATATGAAAATTACACTGCATACCGTACTCATCAAAATTCGCAACAAGGTATGGAAAATGTCATAGAATGCAAATGCATCCAAAAGGAAAAATAATGTTTGGTGAAATAACAAAGATAAGAATGAATAGCCTAAAAACTGCCGTATACCAAGGATTTTTGAAGTTGGTATGATAAAAGCATCAATATCGCTTTTGGGTAAAAATAATTTCAGCAAATAGGGGCGGATGAATGCCAACGCTACTGTTACAGCGGTGTTGATGCCTATCACATCCAATGTAAACAAGTCCACGCACAGTCCCAAACAAAATGCCCATAACAATGCGGTTATCCTCGAATGCCCGACAGGCAGCAGCAATATAAATAAAACATATATGCACGGTTGCACATACGTTGTCAAGGGCAGTTTTGTAAAGATAAAACTTTGCAGCAACACCATTATCACGAAGATAAAAAGCCGGCGGAGGGAAGAGCTATTCATAATTAAAAGAGGCTAATTCTTTAAGTTCGTCCTGGTATAAATGTTTTACTACATGTACGTAGCGTAATTGTTTGAAATCGGCAAACAAGGTAACGGTAATTTCATAAAAGTTGCCTCGCTTCGTTTCTATTGACTTCACCATACCGATAGGAATATCGGGCGGGAAAAAGGCAGAATAACCGCTCGATACTATGGTGTCGCCAATAGCTACCGGAATGTGCTGCGGAATGTCGGCAAGTATCAGTTCGCGGTAATTAACGCCGTCCCAGTACAAAGGTCCGAAAGCGCCGCTTTTTTTCACTTTGGCGCTCACTCTCCAGTTCGCGCTCAGCAACGATTTGATCAGGGAGTAGTGTTCGGATACATGAATGACCGTGCCGACTAACCCGTTGTAAACAACTACTCCCATATCCGGCACAACGCCATGAGCCGTACCGATATTTAAGGTAATATAGTTATGCAGGTTATTGACCGAATTGCTTGCAACAGTCGCCGGAATGTAAGAATAGACAGGGCGTCCAAGCGTATCGGGCATGGTAACTTGTTTTAATAAATCTTGCCGGTTATAATATTCCAGGCGGTTTTGCAATTCATTATTTTCTTGCGCCAACTTTTCATTGATTTCTTTCAGCGAAAAATAATAACGCCATGAATTTACCTTTTCATCCAGTATTTCTTTGCCCAGCCGCACATAATTGACCACTATCGAATGTTGATAGTAGCTACTGTTGATTATGCACAAGAACGCAACGGCTTCCAGTGCAATAAACAGCAGCGTGACACGAAACCGGACTAACAGACGATAGATAGCATTCATTTAAGGCGTTCAAAATTTAGCGCATTAAAAAAGGAAACTTGCCGATATTCTTCAACCCGATGCCTGTGCCGCGGGCAACTGCATGCAAGGGGTCTTCGGCAATGTGGAAAGGTATATTTATTTTTTCGGTCAATCGCCGGTCAAGACCGCGCAGCAAAGCGCCGCCGCCGGTCAGGTAGATGCCGCGCTGCACAATATCCGAGTATAATTCCGGCGGCGTTTGTTCCAACACCGCAAGAATAGCCGCTTCTACTTTTATGAGTGATTTATCGAGGCAGTGTGCAATCTCCTGGTAGGTTACAGCCACTTCCACCGGCAAAGAAGTCATTAAATTCGGACCGCGAACAACAAAAGGTACCGGCGGGTTATCTAGTTCCGACAATGCCGAACCCGCAGATATTTTAATGTCTTCCGCCGTGCGTTCGCCAATCCGTATGTTGTGCTGGTGCCGCATGTATTGCTGGATGTCCAACGTAAAACCGTCGCCTGCCACGCGGATACTTTGGTTGCACACAATACCGCCTAAGGCAATTACGGCAATCTCCGTAGTACCGCCGCCGATATCCACCACCATGCTTCCTTCCGGCGCTTCCACATCAATGCCGATACCCAGCGCTGCCGCCATAGGTTCATAAATCATATAAATGTCGCGTCCTCCGGCGTGTTCCGAAGAGTCGCGCACGGCGCGGATTTCCACTTCGGTGCTTCCCGAAGGAATGCAAACAACGATACGCAAACTCGGCGTAAACCAGCGATGCTTAGGGCTCACGAGTTTTATCATACCGCGCATCATTTGTTCGGCGGCGTTAAAGTCGGCAATCACGCCGTCGCGCAACGGGCGAATGGTTTTGATGTTCTCATGCGTTTTACCGTGCATCTGCCGCGCCATTTCGCCGATAGCGATAGGCTTGCCGGTATTCTGGTCGATAGCCACGATAGAAGGTTCGTCCACCACAATTTTATCGTTGTGGATAATGATAGTGTTAGCAGTACCTAAGTCCATTGCTAACTCTTGTGTTAAAAAGGAGAATGCCATTTTTTATTTACAATTTAATTATTTACAATTTACAATTTATTGTTTTTTTCATGATGTTGATGGAACTAACAATTATTTTTAATAATTCTTCATTTTCAATAACCGATTTTTGTAATAAAATTTCCCGAACCAAGTTTGCCTCCATAACTAATTCCTACCAATACAATGTTTCATTCTATTCTTCTTCGACTATAGTCAATAAAAAAATAGTCAATGTTTAAAATGCCGCACGCCGGTTGTGACCATCGCTATATTATGTTCATTGCAATAGCTGATGCTCTTTTCGTCATTGACCGACCCGCCCGGCTGCACTACCGCCGTTATCCCCGCTTCCTGTGCAATAGCGACGCAATCGGGGAAAGGGAAAAAAGCGTCGGACGCCATGACTGCTCCCTGCAACGAAAAGCCAAATGTTTGCGCTTTTGCAATTGCCTGCTTCAACGCATCTACCCGCGAAGTTTGCCCGACGCCGCTTGCAAGCAACTGCCCGTCCTTTGCCAATACAATAGCATTCGATTTTGAATGTTTTACTAATTTATTCGCAAAAAGCAAATCGGGAATTTCTTTTCCCGCCGGTTTTTTCGTTGTTACCGGCGTTAAATCATCCGGCGTTTCCACTGCTGTGTCGCGGTTTTGCTGCGCTACCCCATGGAGCAACGAGCGGAATTGCTGCGCCGGCAAAGCGGCATTTTTCAGTACTAAAATTATCCTGTTCTTCTTTGTTTTCAATAATTCCAATGCTTCGCCGGAATAGTCCGGCGCAATAATTACTTCAAAGAACAGTTCATTTATTTCTTTGGCGCTCGCCGCATCCACCGGCTTGTTTGTAATGATGACGCCGCCGAAAGCAGATACCGGATCGCCCGCCAAGGCTTTGCGCCATGCGGTCAATGGCTGCGCAGCCGATGCACAGCCGCACGCATTGTTGTGTTTCAAAATGGCAAAAGTTGTTTCGGGAAAGTCGCTGATGAGCGCTACCGCCGCATCAATATCCAATAAATTATTATAGGAAATTTCTTTGCCGTGCAATTGTTCCAGCATATCGTCCAAACGCCCGTAAAACCGCGCTCCTTGGTGCGGGTTCTCGCCGTAGCGCAACGGCATGCTATCCGTAAGGAATTGTTGGAACACCGGTAATTTTTCCTGTTCATTGAAATAATTAAAAATCGCCGCATCATAATACGACGATTGTTGGAAAGCCTGTGCCGCAAAGGTACGGCGCGTAGCCAATGTGGTAGCGCCTTTGCCGGATTGTAACAATTCAATCAATGCCGGATATTGCTCGCGCGAAGAAACAATCAACGTACCGGCAAAATTTTTGGCGGCTGCGCGAATAAGCGAAATACCGCCGATATCTATTTTCTCAATAATTTCCTGTGTACCGGCTCCGGAACGTATGGTCTCTTCAAACGGGTACAAATCTACAATCACCAAATCAATCGGTGGTATGCCGTATCCGGAGAGTTGTTCCGCGTCCTGTGCATTACCGCGGCGTGCCAGGATGCCGCCAAAAACTTTCGGGTGCAACGTCTTCACGCGACCGCCGAGAATTGAAGGATAGCCTGTCAGGCTTTCCACCGATTGCGCTTTAACGCCTAACCCGGTTATAAAATCAAGTGTGCCGCCGGTGGAATAAATGGTTATCCCTAATTCATCCAACAGGCGGACGACCGTATCCAGCTTGTCTTTGTGATAAACCGAAACCAGTGCGGATTTTATTTTTTCAAGTTTAGTATGACTCATTTCAGATAAAAAACCTTTATACAGGTATAATTTTAAGGCGTAAAGTTACTACATTTAATTGAAAGTTGAAAATAGTGGTTAGTGATTAGTGGTTAATGGTTAGCCGGCTGACGCGCCTGAGGAGTTAAGAACTAAGAATTAGGCTGGCGCGATAGCATAATTAACCATTAAATACCCTTTTCCGAACATTTTTTTTGCAGTATTAAAAAAGTTTTCTACCTTTGCGCCGAACAAATGTTCCTTAAAACATATTGGTGCTTTTATTCTAATACTTGAAATCTCGAAAATTTCATTTTGTTCAGTTGAATAAAAGCAAAACTCCACGAGAGAGAAACGTGAATTTTTGCTTATAACTGAACAGGTATTCGAGAACCTCAAGTATTAATAAGTAAATTTCACGTTTCACATTTTATACCAGACCCTATCGCTCAGAAAAAAGAACTTCCCGAAACAGACTTCCCGAATAAAAGCCACCATTATGTTAAAGGCACAG
>JAIRLT010000244.1 GCA_031259225.1 Prevotellaceae bacterium | reverse complement strand
TGCAACAAACCGACGCAGCGGCGCGGGCATTAGTTAAAAACCAAATGTGTTAATGTGACTAATTAATGTGACTAATTATTTAATGTGCTAATGTGACTAATTAATGTGACTAATTATTTAATGTGCTAATGTGACTAATTGGGCTGACGCGCCTGCCGACTTACGACTTATGACTTACGACTTATGACTTATGACTTATGACTTACGACTTACGACTTATGACTTACGACTTACGACTAAAAATCAAAAATTAATATGGAAGTTTTAATGAAAATTGTGCAATTGATAGCCTCGCTTTCGCTATTGATAGTTGTGCATGAATTGGGACACTACTTGTTTGCCCGCCTTTTCAAGATGCGTGTCGATAAATTTTACCTGTGCTACAATCCGTGGTTTTCTATTGTCCGCGTGAAGCGCACAGGAAGGCGGTTATCCTTTAGCTGGTTCTCGCCGGCGCCGCCCGAAAGCTGGAATGCCTACCCCGGGCAAACCGAATGGGGTATCGGCTGGCTGCCGTTTGGCGGGTACTGCAAAATCGCCGGCATGGTGGACGAAAGCATGGACAAGGAACAGTTGCAACAACCGCCGCAACCGTGGGAATTCCGTACGCATCCCGCCTGGCAGCGCATGTTTGCGATGGTTGGCGGCGTGCTGTTCAATGTCCTTTTTGCCGTATTGGTGTACTGGGGCATGCTGTTCACTTGGGGCGAACGTTACCTGGCAAATAAAGACGCTGCTTATGGCGTGCATTGCGACACCCTTGCCATGGAAATGGGCTTCCGCCACGGCGACAAAATCCTTGCGATTGGCGGGCAACCGGTGGAACGGTTTCAGGATATTCAATTCGATTTAATCCGCAACCAGGCGAAAGAAGCAACGGTCATCCGCCGCGGCGATACCGTGACTTTCCACATTGACGAACGGTACATGAAAGCATTGCTGAATACACGGCATTTCATATTTGAACCGCGCATACCTTTTGAAATAGCTTACATTTCCGATACCTCCCACAATGCGCATGCGGGATTGCGCGCCGGCGACCGCGTGGTGGTGGTAGATTTACTGCCGGCATTCACCGTGCAGGACGTCCGGCAGGAATTGCAACAACGGAAAAACCAAACCGTACACCTCACCATTGACCGCCACGATACGCTGTTGGTTCTGCCGGTAAGCGTTGACGGGCGCGGATTGATAGGGGTGGCGATGAATAACCTCCTGAGTCGCTTTTTCCCGGTAGTCGAAAAGCGGTATTCATTCTTTGCCGCGCTGCCCGCCGGGGTCAGCAAGGGTTACACGACCATTGTCAATTATGTAAAAGAACTGGGATTGATATTTTCCCCGAAAACGGAAGCATACAAATCGCTCGGCAGTTTTATCACCATTGCCAATATTTTCCCCGGCACATGGGACTGGGAAACTTTCTGGAGCATCACTGCCATGCTCTCCATCATGTTGGCGGTATTGAATATTTTGCCCATTCCCGCGCTGGACGGCGGTCATTTAATGTTTGTTTTATACGAAATGATTACGCGCCGCAAGCCCAGTGAAAAAGCTTTGGAGGCGGCGCAATGGTTCGGTTTCGTGATATTGATCTTGCTTATGGCATTCGCCTTCGGCAACGATATTGTCCGGAATTTCTTTTAGCCGCGAAGCGCAAAAACGCTAATTTAGTTGAGAGTTGAAAGTTGAGAGATGAAAATGGCTGGCGCAGGCTAATGTGATTAATGTGCTAATGTGATTAATTGGCTGGCGCGTCAGCGCTTCGTCATTGCGAGGGCGTAGCCCGAAGCAATCCAGAAAAATTGAGAATTACGAATTAAGCTACCACTGGAAAAAAATAAAAAAAATAAAAATAAATTTGTAGATAAAAAATATTGTTCTATATTTGCGCCGTTAATATGTTTCTTTGACATTTTGGAATTGATATATTAAAATATATCGCTTTAACTTTTATTCTATTGCTGAAATCTTCACAATTTCAAATACTGGGAATAAAGCAGCACAACACGAGAGAAACGTGGGCTTGGGCTTATTTCAGTATTAGGTAGTGAAGAACCTCAGTAATAGATAAGTTTAGTCTGCGTTTCGTTAGTTCTATGATTACCCGTAAATAGAATACGAAATGTAACAATTGGCAGCGGATAAAAACTTGCAGCAGGGGATTGTTTTATAAAATCGTTTGTGTTTGTGGGTACGTACGTAAAACAATCTCCAAAGGCTGCAAAAAAAGTGGTTAGAAGCGCGTCATTCCGACCGGAGCGCGCGAGGAACGAGCGCGCGGAGCGGAGGAAACTGCTTCAAAATGCAGGGCGGTGCAAAGCAGCAGGTGCAGGATGCAGCAGATTTCTCGACTCCGCTTCGCTCCGCTCGAAATGACGCGATACGCCGCTCCGCTCGGAATGACGGTGCGGCGGGCGTCATTGCGAGCCCCCACGCTATGCTCGGGGCAGGCTCCGCGAGGCAATCCAGAAGAATTATGAATTGGGCTGGCGCGCCAGCCAACTTACGACTTATGACTTACGACTTATGACTAAAAATTAACAACTAAAAAATAAATGTTATGAAAAAAATTATCTTTCTTTTCTTGTGCTTGTTGCTATTGGCGGCAAGTTGCGCTACACAAAAACGAACAGTTTCCCGTGTGGAAAGCGTTCCG
>JAIRLT010000141.1 GCA_031259225.1 Prevotellaceae bacterium | reverse complement strand
TTGCGGCGGCTGGCGCATTACGATTATTGGAGCGATACGCTGCAACCCTCTATTTTAAAGGAAAGCAAAGCCGATTTATTAGTCTATGGCATGGGGGAAATGCCCATACGCGAAATTGCGCGACAGTTAGCCGGCGGCAAACATATCCGGCAATTGCGCGACATCCCGCAAACCGCTTACTGGGAAACGGGCAGCGAACGCCGGACGACAAGCCATACCGGCGACTATGTGTTGCATTCATTTGAAGAATGTGTGGAAAACAAATACAAATTCGCCGAAAACTTTGCCGTCATCGAACAGGAGGCGAATAAAAAGGAAAGCCATCGGCGATTGATAGAACCTTCCGGCGGCGGTTATGTCGTAGTGAACCCGCCTTACCCCGCTATGACGGAAAAAGAAATCGACGCTTCGTTCGACTTGCCGTACATGCGGCTGCCGCATCCGCGCTACAAAGGGAAACTTATCCCGGCTTACGAAATGATTAAGCACTCTGTTACAATCCACCGCGGTTGTTTTGGCGGTTGCAGTTTTTGCACGATAGCCGCCCATCAGGGGCGGTTCATTATTTCGCGCTCCGAACAGTCGATTTTGCGCGAAGTGGACAATATCACGGAAATGGACGGCTTCAAAGGCTATCTATCCGATGTGGGCGGTCCGTCGGCAAACATGTACGGCATGAAAGGAAAAGATGAAAAGGCGTGTGTGCAATGCCAACGGAATTCCTGTATTTTCCCGCGCATTTGCAAGAACCTGCATGCCGGGCACAGCCGCCTGTCGAACCTGTACCGCCTCCTGCGAAAACACAAAGCTATCAAGAAAGCCTTTATCGGCAGCGGCATCCGCTATGATTTATTTTTGGATGAAAATGGTTTTACAGGCGCCGGCGGCGAAGAATATTTCAGGAATTTATTGCGGCATCATGTCTCGGGACGCCTGAAAGTCGCGCCGGAACACACCGAACAACATGTGTTGCAAGTGATGCGCAAACCGTCGTTTGCCTTGTTTGAAAAGTTGAAAGAACTCTTCGATAGGCAAAACCGCAAAGAAGCCCTGCGATTGCAGCTTATCCCGTATTTCATCTCTGCGCACCCGGGCTGTACGGAGAACGATATGCAGCGCCTTGCAAAAAAACTGCAGCGCCTCTCCATGCACCCGGAACAAGTGCAGGATTTCACGCCTACGCCTATGACGCACGCTTCGGCTATTTTCTATGCCGGCATTGACCCGGTTACCATGCGGAAAGTATTTGTGCCGCGTGCAAAAATAGAAAAATTGCAGCAGAAAGAATGGTTTTTCGGGAAAGGGGAAAGGAGGAAAAAGGGGCATGCCACTGCCTCCTAATTCTTAATACCTAATTCTTCCGGGTTGCTTTGTTTCGTTCGCAATGGCGCGGCGCCAGCCAATTCATAATTCATAACTCATAATGCTAACAAGTTTTTCAAAAACCTGTTCCGGGGGAAGGATGCCGCCGGTGATGGCAGCGCAATCAATGACATGGAATTTTGTATCGAGGGCGGACTGCTCCAGATAAATGCGGCGCACCTTATGTTGCAACGGGAGGTCGCTTTCATGAATGTCTTTCTTGCCTTGCAAATAAAGGCGGTCATCGCCGTCGCGCGTTTCCGCCAGTTTCTTTTCCACATGCTGCAAGGGGACGTCGAGGAAGACCGTTAAATCGGGTTGCGGAATGGCGAAATATTCATATTCCATGTGCCATATCCACTGCCGCAAGGCGTGCTGCCCGGCAGGGTCGTCGAGTTTGGCGCACTGGTAGGCAATATTGGAATATACGTAGCGGTCGAGCACCACTGAAAACCCGCCGTCTATCCAGGAGCGGATGACGGGCGCAGCATCGTAACGATTGCCGGCATAGAGCAACGCTACCAAGTAAGGATCCACCGCTGCTACATTGCCGAAATCGCCGCGCAAAAATTTTGCCGCTAACTCGCCGAAGACCGGACGGTCAAAGCGTGGAAAGTGCATGAATTTAGTTTCGTGGCGGAGGGTAGACAGGTGTTCGCGCAGCAATGTAGCTTGCGTCGATTTCCCTGCACCGTCCAGTCCTTCCAGTACAATAAACATTTCAGGATTTAAACATTTAAAAAGTTAAAAATTTAAAGATGGCGCTAATGTTCCGTGAATAGACGAAAAATTAAAAACAAAACCACGGCTGGATTTTTTACTTACAGTATTTACCGGCTTCGTCTATGATTTCATCAAGGCTCATACCAACAAATAAATGTTCCCTGCGCCATTCGGTATAATCAAAAGGTTCGCGCAAAAGCAATGCCACGAACCGTTCGGCATCTACTATACCTAATTCGTTGTGAAGGCATCTCATGCCTCTGTCCAACAATGCCACACTGTTTGTCATATCTCTTCAATATTATTGATAAATTCTACCGGATTATATATTCTTATGCGGTCATCTTGGTATTTCAACAGGCGTCTATCCACAGTGATGAAAAAATTACAATGCCCGGTTATGGCGCATGCAACATGAGCCGCATCAGCTGCTTTTATGCCGGTTGCCATAATTTCCATTGCAATACTCCTGATTTCTTCCGACTTTTCGATAAAAGAGGAACTTAATTTTTCCCATTGTGCAATAGCCTTTTTCCTATTGTCGAAAACATTCCGGCTATTTTCAAACTTCAAAATAAACGACCATACAAGTTCTATTTTTTTTTCATAAACTAAACTTTGAATATGGAGCTTTGCTTGTGTTTCCAACCAAATCCGTAGTTGCATTTGGTCATCGTATGGGCGGTTGAAGCAACAATTATCTAAATATATCCGGTGTTTCATAGCGCTAATTTCCTACAAAGATACAAAAAAGTTCAGCGCTTCGCGCGGTGAATGCCCTTCGCTTGATAAATACGCTACCAAACAGCCCCTGCTTTTCGCGCGGAGCAATGCCGGTGCATAGTAGAAAACCCGTGCGCCGCGCGATTGCAGGATGTTCCGCCTTGCATCCCCGCGCTTACGCACGGGACTATAATAATTTCAGCCCTTCGAGCTTTAAAAATTAGGAATTGGCTGGCGCAGGCTAATGTGCTAATGTGATTAATGTGCTAATGTGACTAATTGGCTGGCGCGTCAGCCTAAATCTGTAAACCTGTAAATTCGTAAATCTGTAAATTGTTCCTGCGTTAGCCTAAATCCATCAATCCCGTTTGTCATTATGGGAAATTGTTTGTATTTTTGTACTAACAAGCTGAAAAAAATTAACCATATATTTATAGTATGAAAAAAGTACATAATTTTAACGCAGGACCTTGTGTCCTTCCACCGCCGGCAATAGCTGCCGGCGTTGATGCATTAAAGGATTTTAGGGGTAGCGGCATGTCGGTCGTTGAAATTTCGCACCGCAGCAAAGATTGGGAAGCGGTGATGAACGAAACAGAAGCCTTGTGGCGCGAGTTGTTGGACATTCCCGGCGATTATAAAGTCCTCTTTTTGGGCGGCGGCGCCAGCCTGCAATTCCTGATGGTTCCCTTCAACCTGCTGGAGAAAAAAGCGGCATACCTCGAAACAGGGGTCTGGGCGAAAAAAGCGTTCAAGGAAGCGCAAATCCTCGGGGGTGACAAAGCGGTGAAGGTGGCTTCATCTGCCGACAAGAATTATACTTACATCCCAAAAGGCTATACCATCCCCGCCGACGCCGACTATTTCCACATCACCACCAATAACACGATTTACGGGACGGAAATTCACACCGACCTCAATAGCCCCGTGCCGCTGGTGGCGGACATGTCGTCCGACATCATGAGCCGGCAGGTGGACGTAACAAAGTACGGGTTGATTTATGGCGGCGCGCAAAAGAACGTAGGCACGGCAGGCGTGGCGTTTGTCATCGTGCGCGAAGATATTCTGGGCAAGGTAACCCGTCCGTTCCCCACGATACTTGATTACCGCACGCACATCCAAAACGGCTCCATGTTCAATACGCCGCCGGTGTTCCCGGTTTTGATTATGAACGAAACGCTGAAATGGGTGAAAGCGCAAGGCGGCGTGCCGGGCATCTATAAGAAGAATGTGGAAAAAGCCGCATTGCTGTACAACGAAATCGACCGCAATCCTCTGTTCACCGGCACGGCGGATAAAGCCGACCGTTCATTGATGAACATTTGCTTCGTGATGAACAAGGGACACGAAAGCAAGGAAGAGGCATTCCTGAATTATGCCAAAGAACGCGGCATGGTTGGCATCAAGGGGCACCGCTCTGTCGGCGGTTTCCGCGCTTCGGTTTACAACGCCTGCCCAAAAGAAAGCGTGGAAGCACTGGTGCAATGTATGCAGGAATTTGAGGGGAACATTGTTTAGTTGTTGAATTGTGAACGGCTTCGTCGTTGAATGATAACAAAACCTTTATTTGGGTTTGAAAAATTGGATGTTTGGCAAATCCTCATAGCAAAAGATTTGGAATACATTAACGAAACACAACTTAGAACAATTAAAATTAGCAATGGACGAAATTTCAAATAAATTAAATGCACTACGCAACTCCCAATACAAATGCCTAAACAGTTAAACAATTAAACAACTCAACAATTAAACAAATATGAAAATATTAGTAGCAACAGGGAAGCCATTCGCAAAAACCGCTGTGGACGGCATACGCAAGATAATAGAAGAAGCCGGCGGGGAATTGCAACTGCTCGAAAAATATACCGGCGACGATGCGCTCTGTCAAGCCGTGTCGAATGCCGACGGGCTGATTGTGCGTTCCGACAAGGTAACGAAAGAAGTCATTGCCGCGGCAGGGCAATTGAAGATTGTTGTGCGTGCCGGTGCGGGATACGACAACCTCGATTTGGCTGCCTGCACGGCGCGCGGTATCGTGGCGATGAATACGCCCGGGCAAAATGCCAATGCCGTGGCGGAATTAGCCATCGGGATGATGGTATATATGGCGCGTAACGCTTTTCAACCGGGAACAGGATCGGAATTGAGAGGGAAAAAATTGGGCATTCATGCTTATGGAAATGTAGGGCGACTGGTAGCCGCTATCGGCAAGGGGTTCGGGATGGATGTGTATGCTTTCGACCCGTTCGTACCCAAAGATGCAATAGAAAAAGACGGCGTAAAAGTTTGCACTGCCGTAGAGGAATTGTATGGTCAATGCCAATATGTGTCGCTGCATATTCCCGCCACCGCGCAGACGAAGCAGTCTGTCGGCTATGCTTTGCTGTCGGCGCTGCCAAAAGGTGGTTGCCTCGTGAATACCGCGCGCAAAGAGGTCATCAACGAAGCGGAATTACTACGTGCACTGGACGAACGCGCCGATTTGAAATATATCTCGGATATAGCACCGGACAATCATGCCGTATTGCAGGAAAAATTCGGCACGCGTTATTTTTCCACTCCTAAAAAAATGGGTGCAGAAACCGCCGAAGCCAATATCAATGCAGGCATCGCCGCCGCCACCCAAATCGTGAATTTCTTTAAAAGCAATGACAAAACCTTTCAGGTGAACTAAGAACAACTCTCTTAACTCTTAGTTCTTAGTTCATAACTCTTAACTTTCAACTTGTATGAAAATAAAACCCTTTGCGGCATTGCGCCCGCCGAAAGAAATAGCAAAAGAAGTGGCTTCGCGCCCGTATGACGTACTTAATTCGCAAGAAGCAAAAGCCGAAGCTGGCGAGAAATCCTTGCTGCATATCATTAAACCTGAAATTGACTTCGACCCGGTTATTGATGAACATTCGCCGCAGGCTTATGATAAAGCGGTAGAGAATTTCCAACTGTGGCAAGCGCGCGGCTGGCTGCGGCAGGACGAAAAAGAAATGTACTACATCTATGCGCAAACAATGGACGACCGCACGCAATATGGCTTGGTTGCAGCCGCCAGTGTGGACGACTACCTCGAAGGTCGCATCAAAAAACACGAATTAACCCGCAAGGACAAGGAAGAAGACCGCATGATGCACGTGCGCATACAGGATGCCAACATTGAGCCGGTGTTCTTTGCCTATCCCGACGTGCCGGCGATGAACGGTCTCGTGAAGCAAATAACGGAAGCCAAAACGCCGGAATATGACTTTGTGTCGGACGACGGCTTTGGGCACCACTTCTGGGTGGTTGATGACGAGGCGCTGATCCGGCGTATCACCGGGATTTTTGCGGCTATCCCGGCAATGTATGTAGCCGACGGGCATCACCGCTCGGCGGCGGCGGCGCTGGTGGGGCAGGAAAAACGCAATGCCAACCCGCACCATACGGGCAGCGAAGAATACAATTATTTCATGGCGGTGATTTTCCCCGAAAGCCATTTAAAGATTATTGACTACAACCGCGTGGTAAAAGATTTGAATGGCTTGCAGCCCGCGCAATTCCTCGAAAAATTACGCGCATCGTTTGACGTAACGGAAAAGGGTGGGGAAGTGTACCGCCCGTCGGGGTTGCACAATTTCTCGATGTACCTTGCCGGGCAGTGGTATTCGCTGACAGCGAAAGAAGGCACCTACGATGACCATGACCCCATCGGGGCGCTGGATGTAACGGCGCTCTCAAGGGAAGTATTTGACAAAATCCTGCATCTGGGCGACCTGCGCACCTCTAAGCGGATTGACTTTGTGGGCGGCATACGCGGGCTCGGCGAACTGCAAAAGCGCGTGGACAGCGGCGAAATGGCGGCTGCCTTTGCGCTCTATCCCGTGTCTATGAAACAACTTATTGACATTGCCGACGCCGGCAGTATCATGCCGCCAAAGACTACATGGTTTGAACCAAAACTCCGCAGCGGACTGACAATTCACAAACTTTCGTAGCGCTTTTTTTATCATTTTGAAATAAAATTTGCCAAAATGTACGAAGAAAAACGATCGGTACAGTATTTGCTTTAACCTGTCAATTTTTTTCAGGATGTGACATCTCTTGATTACCTAATCACTTCATACTGTTTTTTTGCTTCTTCCGGCGAACAGGCGTTGAAATGCCACCATTCACTTTTAACCGTGCGGAAACCCGCGTCGGTCATCACTTTCCGCAACAGCAACCGGTTGTCCCATTCGCGCGGGGAGATACGTCCTGTCCGTACCAGTTCCTTTTCCTTATCAATATGGGCTTCATAGCCGAAGTAATCATAAGGCGTTCCCATTGGCAGGGGCTGCCCGGTGCAGTCGGCAAGCGTGACATCGACTGCCGCGCCAAAGTTGTGCATACCGCCGCCATTGCCCGGATTTTTTACATAATAATTCCATCCGGTACCTTTCACGGCGTTCCACATTTCCCATTGGACGCTGAGCGGGCGCGCAGCGTCGTAAACAAGCAGGGTTAAATCAGGACGTATTTTTTTCAATGCCTTGTATGCACGCAATAATTGCCGGGCGGCGGCGGGCTGTAAATAAGCATGGCGGATATTTTTATACAACGTTTTGCCCATAAAATTATAGGGGGTGGCATAAACCAACTGCACGCGGATACCCTCGTCGAGCGTGGCAATATCAACCAGCCCGCGTTGTTCTAAAGCCTGGTCACCGGCAGCCGGTTCCTGTCTGTTGCCGGCAATAGCTTCCGGCGTAACCATAGCCATCATTTCCGGCGGCTGCCGGTAACAGGCAACCCAACACACACACACAAACAGCAGGCAATATATCTTTCTCATGCTTTATTTTATTGTATGGCAAAGATACTATAAATAAAGAAGCTGTTTCAAAATTGAAACAGCTTCTTCCGGTACTGCCGGCGTTTCCTTATAAACGCAGCAGTGTTTAGAAATAAATGCTGAACATAGCGCTAAGCCCTACATGGACGTTGGAGTCTTCCACAAAGCGTTTTTCCAGCGTCACCGCCGGTTCAAATGCCACATGGTCGTTCAGGAAGATAGCATAACCCAAAGCGCCCCTCATACCGAGTTCCAGTTGCCTTTTGCCTGCGTTATTCAGACCGGTGTTCGCGCCGGTAAATAATGCATCCAAAAAGAACCCGCTTAAATAATAGCGGGCGCCGGCGCCAAAATTGATATGGGTACTGTTACCAAAGCCGAGTCCCAACTGGGCGCGCAAAGCAAGATTGTTGATTATAAAATATCCACCGCCGGCACTTACATCTAAGGTAAATGGCGAGGGGGTGAAATTTACATTCAATCCGGACAGCTCAGCATTCAGGAAAAATTTTTTCGCCTCGGTTGGTGATTGTGCAACAGCAGCCGTTGTAAAAAATAATGCAGCTACGGTTACAAGAACAATTTTTTTCATAATAAAAATTTTTTAATAAATAATTTGTTAAACCGGAAAACGCAGCATTTGCTATGTTTTCCGGGTGCAAAAGTAATAACGGATATTGGTATATTCAAAATTTTTTGAAAAAAAATATTCTTAAAAAACGTTAAAAAGCCGCGATAGTTATGATATTCCCAAATTTAGTCATACAAAAAAAATAACTAAAAATTATTCCGGTAAAAATATTATTGCTGTTAGTTTCGCGCTATCCACGCGGTATAGCATAAAAAAAAACGCACCAAATTTTTGGTGCATTTTTTATATGATTGAATTATTTAGAAAGACCAACCTACGCTAACTTGAATAACCCTATTGCCGACTCCGGATATTGATAATCCTGCATCTTTTGCTTCCTGTGTAAGACCAAGAGCAGGCGTAAAGCCGAAATTATAGCGAGCGCCAATAGTTAAATGGTTAATAATCGTATATTGCACACCCAATACGGCAGCAATATCCAGTGTATTGATTTTTGTGCCCGCCTCTTCCAGCAGGTCATTCAGTTCAGAACCGGAAATGCTGATGCCTCCGATGGACATTTTTTTGGACACGTTAATCCCTACTTGGGGACCGACCAAAATACTCAAATTCGGAACCGGCTTAATGTCCAAAAGTATTGGAACATTAATAAAACCCAAACTGGTCTTGATAGACCCATCATCATCTGATTCTTTTTCCCCTTGCAGAGAAAATACTACTTCCGGTTGTAATCCGATTACAGGACTAAAATTGAAATTAACATACCCGCCAGCATGAAATCCGACAAGCATACCACTTGCCTCAAGATCTTCCGACTGGTCGCCTATTTTCATAGACCCACTGCCAATTTGTGAAACATTCAAGCCTGCTTTAACGCCGAATTTTACTTGTGCATTCACACTGAGCGTAACGGCTAACGCTACTAAAATCAAGATAGTTTTTTTCATAATTTTTAATTTTTGAAAAGTAATTAATTTTTAATTTTTTGAAAAATATAACAAATGCAACATTTTCCCGGTGCAAAGTAACAAAAAATATTTCTTACCTCCAAATTTAATGCCCTCTTTGTATTTCAGGGCACCACCAAATTTTGAATGATAAAATCTTGAAATAAAAAACAGCGACGTTATTTCAAAGATTTAAATATTCAAATATTTAAGGCGAAGGCAGCGGCAAGCGCATTAGTACGGTTGCCCGACGATACCCTAAGGTGGGCAAGGCATGACAAAAGTTAGCGTTTAGTAAAAACACGTAGATAGCTTTGATATGATACACATTTCGGGGTAGATTAGTTGTCGCGCACACAGCGGATGAGACTCCCCCAATTGGCGCGTGCCCAACCGAAATTATTATACCACCAACATAGACCATTACCGCTATAGGACCCTACGTCGTTAGTAAATCTAAAAACACCCCATGCGGGTTCATTCCAGTCAGGGTGGATACCTCGTTCAAGATTTAACCAGATTACACCTATATATTTTTCACCAACTATTGCGTTGGATGCGGTTATTTCCCCAGCATACTCACCACCCCATTGATTTACGTATTTTTTAACACATACTTCGTTATTGCCGTTTTCAGCACAACCAAAAGCCTTGGCTAAATTTTTTGTATCGAAAGGTGAAGGTATCCGCCATGGTGGTGGGCAAAGTTGGGCGTGGTAACGGAAGGCAGCGCACCCGGAATAAAAGTCGCCGGCATAATTCGGGTTAGTTCTACAATCGGCATTAACACTGCCAACAGAACCACCGTTAAAGCCCGTCTTTTGGCAACCGGTGGCAGTTACCGGGCGCGACCAAATTTGCGAAACGCCATTTCCAACGATTGTAATTTCCGTACCGGCTGTGAATGAAACCGTACCTAAATTTAATGTGTTATTGGTACATCCAACAGCAGAAGGTGCCACGCAAACCCCGTTCATGTTTTCTACCAACCCTGCTACGCAACCCATTTCATTGGGCTTTTCATTGAGCGGGGCAGGGAACTTTCCGGGTGCGCCGGTGGCGTCGGTAAAGGTGGTGATTGTACCGGAAAAAGTTGATAGGCTCGTGGTAAATGTACCGTTAAGGACAAACGGCGGCGAGCCGCGCAGGGTGTAGCTGCTGGTACTGTGTGGCACCACATTGGGCGGATAGTCGGTAGCGTAGGCGCACCAGTTGAATTGCGTAACGCCGGCAGCAAGCGTGAGCGGCACGGTAAGCGTCGCGCTGTAATCGCCGTCCACGCCATTCAGCCAAAAACCTTTGTCGTTGCCGGAAACACGCGTAGCCGTGCTGGTAGGCGTAGAATTAACGGCAGGCGTTGCCGTAGTGGCGGCACGTGTCCAATTGCCCGCCGGTGTATTGTCTTCGACTTTGCGGTAATCGACAAACACCCACACTTTGGTGTTGTGTCGGTAGGTACGCGCGCCTGTCCAGCTTACTTCGAATTGAATTACCGGCGACGAGGTGTAGGTCGCGCTGATGGGCGTGATTTGCATGTTTTGTGCGCTTGCTGCAACGTTTGCAAACATTGCGAAAAGAAAGAAAATTTTTTTCATAATTGTTATTTTTTATTGGTTGATTTTTAATTTCTGATTTTTCTGATTTCTGATTTCTAATTTCTAATTGGCTAACGCGCCAGCCCTATTCTACATTCTCCATTCTCCACTCTCCACTCGCGAAGCGTATCGCGTCATTTCGAGCGGAGCGAAGCGGAGTCGAGAAATCTGCTGCGTCCTGCACTTGCTGCTTTGCACCGCCCTGCATTTTGAAGCAGTTTCCTCCGCTCCGCGCGCTCGTTCCTCGCGCGCTCCGGTCGGAATGACGTACCCCGCGTACCCCGCACCCCGTACTCCACAAGTTCCCCCTTCGGGGGTTAGGGGGCTTCCTCGCGCGCTCCGGTCGGAATGACGTGTTTCCTAATCACTTTTTTTGCAGCTTCAGAGGCATTTTGCACCCACAAAACACAAACCAATTATTCTTTAACAAAACGCCTCTTCACTGCATATATATTGTCCGCGTAATCCGTAAAAATTCGTGTCAATTCATATAT
>JAIRLT010000234.1 GCA_031259225.1 Prevotellaceae bacterium | reverse complement strand
TTTCTCCGTGTGGTTTTGTTTTATTCTTATATTACAGAAAAATTGTCGAGATTTCTCTATAGAGAATAAAAGCACCCAAAATGTTAAAGAACTAAATTGAGAGCAAAGGTAGAAAGAATTTTTAATCCGGCAAAAAAAAGTTAGGTGATTTTAGCGGTTAATAGTTAGCGCCGGCGCGCCAGCGTAATTAGTCACATTAGCACATTAACCTGCGCCAGCCATTTTCAACTCTCAACTTTCAACTAAATTATGCAAACCAGCGGGTAATTTTTTCGTCGTACTTGGAAGAGACGGGGATGTCGGGCACGTGTTCTTTCCCGAACTCCATAAATATTCCGCCTTTCTGGCGGCGGATAACGGTTACCGCTTCGAGGTTTACCATGTACGACCGGTGGCACCGCACGACATTTGTTTGCGCCATGTTCCTTTCGATTGCCCTTAGCGAATTACGCAAGAGAATTTTGGTCAGCAGACCTTTGTTGAGGTACCAGACGATTACATAATTGTCGGCAGCCTCAATGTATAGCAGGTTTTCGCGGGTAACCGAGAGGCGCAGGTCGCCCCGTTCGTCGTAAAAAGAATATACGTTTTGTTTCGGCGCGGCAGACAGGGCGTTTTCCTGAAACAATTGCAGTTGCTTTTCCTTGTCCTTATAGGCAAAATACAGGTGCAGCACGGCGTAGGGCAGCAACAGCACGAGGGACGTCCGCATCAGCACCTTTTTCACCACGTGGATAAGCGGCGCCGGCTCAGCGGTGGCAGGGAAATAGAGCGTATAAACGGTATAGAATAACGACATGAAAAATATTTCCAACAGTATCCACACAGCATACGTCCCGACGTTGATGCCATGGCGGCGTCCCCGGTAGTAGAGGAGGATACGGCTGATGACCACGACCAGCACGCCGGTCAAGACAATAAGGCTGGAAAATATTAAATACAACTCGGATGATAACACGTCGCCATGCCAGTGGCGGGAACTGAACGGCTCAAACATGTTGATAAATACCAACGCGAATAGCGCCGTGAACAGTATCAGGCGGATGCTGTTTTTCTTCTCGTAAATGTATGCCGGTATTTTCTGGTTCACCACAGTTTGCTTTTTTTTGCGAAGCACAAAAGTAGAAAATTATTTTCACATATCTGCGAAAATTTCAAAATTCCAGGATTTAAAGATTTCAAAATTCCAAGATTTAAAAATTTAAGGATACCAAAGATGGAAACCTTATGAACAGGCACAGGAAAGCGCTCTGCCGTCACATCCGCTTGAATTTATTGGGCGTGGTGCCGGTGTACCGTTTGAAGAACTGCCCAAAGAAAGAGGGATTGGGGAAATTAAATTCTTCCGATATTTGCAACACGGACATATTGGTTGTCTTCAGCCGGATTTTAATAGCCGTTATAACAAACTCGTCAATCCACTTGGATATGGGCGACCCTGTAACTTCCTTGATAATGGACGAAAGGTATTTATTGGTGAAGCACAGTTTGTCGGCATAGAACGACACGGTGCGTTCCGTCTTGAAATTTTCCATCAGGAGCGCGAAGAATTTGCCGGTTACTTCTTCCTGACGGGTCAGGGACGAAGAGTCCCTGCTGCTTTCGTGGTCTTTTTTGTATAAAGACACCATTTCCAACAGCAGCGAATACAATAACCCACGTATAATCTGTGTGCGGAAGGCTTTTTTGGTATGGTAATATTGCCGTACAATAAAATTATGATAATTCAGCAAATGGAGCGCAACCTCGTCCGACACGACCATGCAGGGCTTTTTATAAATCTGGAACAGGACTTTATAGTCCGACGGCAGTACCAGCCCGACGAAAAAGTCGAAAGTGAAAAACAGGCATTCCAAAATCAAATCATCCGATTTCTCGATAATTTGGAAGACGTGAGTGGGGAGGATCGTCAGCGTCGAATTTTTCGTCAATTTGTATTCTTGGAAATGAATGCGGATGGTGGCTTCGCCTCTAAGGCAGAGACCAAGTACAACGCCTTCAAAAAAATAAGGATAATCCGGCGAAAAATCGTACGGGAGTTTTCCCGGTCCGGAAATAATAAAATTATTAATCCCATTGGGGATTTCCATTTCTGCGTTCCTTAAGGAAAGTATATTTATTTTATGATGTGCCATAACAGCAATGTGAGGGTTAATAATAACAAATTTACAAAAAATAAACCCTTGTTTCAAACAAAATAAGTAATATAAAACATTTCTTCCGTATAAGAGAATAACTGCAAATGTTACTGCTAAATAAGGAATGTTTAGAAGAAATTACAGGAAAAGTAAGCAGGCTATAATATACTAAATGTAACGGTCAATCCTGCCATCACAATAGATACCATGCTCATGAGCTTAACCAGTATATTTAACGAAGGTCCGGATGTGTCTTTAAACGGATCGCCTACAGTGTCACCCACAACGGTAGCCTTGTGATTATCGGAACCTTTCCCGCCGAGATTACCTTCTTCTATATATTTTTTGGCATTATCCCAGGCGCCGCCGGCATTTGCCATGAATACCGCCAGCACAAAGCCGGCAGCCAGACCGCCCACCAGCAAGCCCATAACGCCCGCTACTCCGAATATTACGCCCGTCAGCACCGGTGCGGCAATAGCCAGCAACGACGGGAAAAGCATCTCGCGTTGCGCGCCCCGGGTCGAAATTGCCACACAACGGGCATAATCGGGCGTGGCGTCGCCGGTAAGGATACCTTTAATTTCGCGGAACTGGCGGCGCACCTCTTCCACCATGCTTTGGGCAGCGCGACCTACGGCATTCATCGTTAAGCCGCAGAAAAGGAACGCCATCATGGCGCCGATGAACATCCCGACAAGTACTTTCGGGTTCATCAGGTTAATCTGGAAATATTCCATAAAGTCGGGGATGGTCGCTTCTTTCACCGGCTTGCCGGTGGCGGCAAAGAAGTTAGCAGCCTGCGTATCGAGGCGGGCGATGCCTATTTTTATTTCTTCGATATACGACGCCAGCAAGGCAAGGGCTGTCAAGGCGGCAGAGCCAATGGCAAAACCTTTGCCGGTAGCGGCAGTGGTATTGCCGAGTGCGTCCAGCGCGTCGGTGCGTTTACGGACTTCCTTGTCCAGCCCGCTCATTTCGGCATTTCCGCCGGCATTGTCGGCGATGGGACCGTAGGCGTCGGTTGCCAGCGTGATGCCCAGCGTCGAGAGCATCCCCACGGCGGCAATGCCTATCCCGTAGAGCCCAAGACTCAGGTTTTGCGCCGACATGATATGCGCCATGTCAAAATTGATAGCGAACAGGTACGCCATGATGATTGCCGCGCCAATGGTTACCACCGGAATTGCCGTTGATATCATGCCCGTGCCGATGCCGGAAATAATCACGGTCGCCGGACCGGTTTCCGCGCTCCGGGCAATCCGCTGCGTGGGTTTATAGGAATGGGAAGTATAGTACTCCGTCGTTTGCCCGATAATGATGCCCGCCACCAGCCCGCTGATCACCGACAGCGAAAGCCCTATCCAGTTTTCCAGCCCCAAAGCATAGAGGATACCGAAAGTGGCGGCGGCAATCAGTACGGAGCTTGTATTTACGCCCCTGCCCAGCGCCCCGAGCAGTTTTTTCATATCGGCGCCCTCACGGGTATGCACTAAAAATATACCTATAATAGATAATACGATGCCGACGGCAGCAATCAACATCGGTGCGAACACGGCTTTTAACTGTAATTCGGGATAAGCCATGAATGCCGCCGCACCCAACGCCGCCGTAGCAAGGATAGAACCACAGTAGCTCTCGTAGAGGTCGGCGCCCATGCCGGCGACGTCGCCCACATTGTCGCCCACGTTATCGGCAATAGTAGCGGGGTTGCGCGGGTCGTCTTCGGGGATGCCGGCTTCGACCTTGCCTACGAGGTCGGCGCCTACGTCCGCCGCTTTGGTGTAGATGCCGCCGCCCACGCGGGCAAACAGCGCCTGCGTAGACGCCCCCATGCCGAACGTCAGCATGGTGGTGGTGATGATAATCAGTTTTTCGGCGGCGGTAGCTTCTTCCACAAAAGTGTCGAGTACAAGATACCACAGCGAAATGTCGAGCAGCCCAAGCCCTACTACCACCAAACCCATGACGGCTCCCGAACGGAACGCCACTTTTAACCCGCGGTTAAGCGAATGTTGGGCGGCATTGGCTGTGCGTGCAGATGCATAGGTCGCCGTTTTCATACCGATAAACCCCGCCAGTCCCGAAAAGAAACCGCCGGTAATAAACGCAAACGGCACCCACGTATTCTGGACGCCGAAACCATAAGCCAGTATGGCAAAAAATACAGCAAGTACGACAAAAACGATTGAAACAATTTTATATTGTTGTTTGAGGTAAGCCATTGCGCCTTTGCGCACATAGCCGGCTATTGTTCTCATTGTTTCTGTTCCTTCACTTTCTTTCCGCATTTTGCGGAAGAAATAAAAGGCAAACCCCAAGGCTAAGAGCGAGGCAAGGGGAATAAACCAAAAGAGTTGTTGCGCAGTCATAAAAAATTTAATTTTTTCGGGCGCAAAGATACGTGAAATTTTCAAATTATATTGCATCGCCGGAAAAATGTTCCAACAATCCGGTAGAACAGATTATTTTCAAGCTGTTAATCAGCCTGTTTTTTATTTTCCGATTTCTAATTTCTGATTTCTGATTGGCTGCCGCGCCAGCCCAATTTCTAATTTTTAATTTCTAATTTCTGATTAACTTGCGCCACTTCCCTAAATCCTTATTCTCAGCGTAATTCGCCTAAATTCGCGAAATCTTAAAAAAAAATATTCATGCAAAAAACAGGTTTTACGATATTTTAAACTATCTTTGTACCGTCGTTGCATTAATTTTGACATAGTAGATCAAAATTGTCTCATATGTTCTTCATCCTTAGCGCTTCCAAAAAGTGCTATTTTTTTTCGC
>JAIRLT010000206.1 GCA_031259225.1 Prevotellaceae bacterium | reverse complement strand
CTTGCTCCTCTTCCGCCCCGTATGAAGCGATAAGTTGGGCGATAATCGTCCGGACTAATGCGCCGGCTTCCGTCCCCTGCCGCCGTCCCAGCAATGCGGATTGCTTACAGAGAACCGTTCCCTCGCGGTCGAAAACCGCCCCGGTTATTTTTGTCCCGCCCAGATCAATTCCGATAATCATGTGAAGTTAGTGGTTAATGGTTAATGGTTAATGGTTAGTGCTGGCGCGCCAGCCAATTAGAAATTAGAAATCAGAAATTGAAAATAGTCACTGCGCTTTCCGTATGGGAAGGGCTGAGGGCGGTGATGCCGAAGCGGTATTTTTTCAGGTCACGGCTTTTGCAGGGCAGCGTTACCTCCGTCAAGCCCGTAACCGCAACAATGGCGGCGGGATTATCCAAATTGACCGGCTGGTTCCGCTTGAATTTATACACTACAAACCGTTTGGCGTTTTTCCCCCGCTTCCATTGCAAGCGGATAGTCTGTTCGTCCACCGTTTGCAGGACTGCTTCCGACGGGCTCTCCGGCGCGATGCGGGCAATACGGTTATTTTCCGGCGCAATACTCCATGTACGGTATTCTTTCTTCGGCAGCCGTTTTTCTAAATCCACGCCGGGGTTACGGAATAACGATTTTGCGCTGAAATAAATCTCGCCTTTCAAGTTCGGGTCATTGCTGTTCCGGCGGATTTGCCGGAGTATTTCCTTTTCGCTGCGCCATGCTTTTTGTGGCGACTTTTTTGAAATCCGGTACGGCGCCAGCCCGGCATATACGGTAGCCCCGTAGTTGTATTCCGACCACCAGTCCGCCAGTATGGCGTAATCGGCTATCGGGTAACCGATGTAAAAATACAACTGCGGCAATACATAATCTATCCATCCCTGCGCCTGCCAAAGCAGTATGTCGGCATACAAGCCGTCATAATTCGTCGTTCCCCCTTTCGTCGCCGAGCCGCGGGGGTCTTCCGTTTTATTCCGCCAGATAGCAAACGGCGAGATGCCGAATTCAACCCAGGGTTTTACGGATTTAATGGTTTCGTTAATTTCCTTGATAATGCGATTGACATTATCCCGCCGCCAGTCGTCCCTGTCGGTAAATCCGCGCGGGTGCTCTGCAAATGTGGACAAATCGGGAAATTCCTCCCCCTTGATTTTATAAGGATAAAAATAATCGTCCATATGTACGGCGTCTATATCATAGCGGCGCACGAGGTCTTCCACCACCCGGCAGGTGAATGCCCGTACCTCGTCCAGCCCGGGATTGAAATACAACCCCCTGCCATACGCAACCACCCATTCCGGATGTTGGTGGATGACATGCCCGGGGGCATACTTATTATATATAGTCGTATCATTATTGACCCTGTAAGGATTGAGCCAAACATGGATATACAGTCCGCGTTGATGGCATTCGTCAATGGCGAACTGCAACGGGTCGTAGCCTGCTTCGGCGCCCTGCTCGCCGGTCAGCCAGTAGCTCGACGGCTCTAATGCGGAAGTATAAAATGCATCGGCGGTAGGGCGTACCTGTAAAACGACGGTATTCATGTGGCAGGCTTTCACCTTGTCCAGCAGGGCGACCATTTCCGCCTGTTGTTGTTCTACCGGTAATCCGGGTTTTGTTGGCCAGTCTATATTAGCGACGGTGGCAATCCATACGCCGCGCAAAGCCCTTTTATCCGGTTGGGCATCCAATGGTGCAAAAGGGAACGTTGTTAAAACTGATAAAAGCAGGAATAAATGTAATTTTCTCATCGGTTAAAGATTTTTTGGTTACAAAGATAAGCATTTTTTTAATTAAAAATTAGGAATTAGGAATTAAGAATTAGCCGGCGCGTCAGCCTAAATCTGTAAATCCGTAAACCCGTAAATCTGTAAATTGTTTCCGGCGCGCCAGCCAATTAGTCACATTAGCACATTAATCACATTAGCACATTATTCTCAATTCAATCTTTACACGTCAGGATACTGATTTCGTAGAGCAGGTAAAGCGGGATAGCGGCTAAAACCATGGAGAAAATATCGGCGGGCGTGATAGCGGCGGCAAGGATAAGCAGTACCACGATGGCATGCCGGCGGTATTTGCGTAGCATCGCACGGCTCACCACGCCTATCCGCGAGAGGATGTGTATCAACACCGGGAACTCAAACACGATGCCCATGGCGAGCACCAGCGAGGTAAGCGTGCTGATGTATGATTGCAGCGAAATCTGGTTTTTCACTTCCGCGCTGACCTGGTAGCCGCCCAAAAAATGGAGGGCAAAAGGGAAAATCATCAGGTAAGCCACCACTACGCCGGTATAAAACAGCAGCGACGAAAAGATGAAAGCGCGTTTAATGCTGCGTTGCTCTTTCGGGTAGAGCGCGGGCGCAATGAAACGCCACAGTTCCCAGATTAAGTAAGGAAAACCGAGGATGAGCGCAATCCAGAAAGAAGTCGAAAGGTGGATAATGAATTGCGACGACAGGTTGATATTGATAAGGTCTATATGGAATGGTTCGGGACACAAACTCGCCCATGAAAATTGGTTGTTTAATGCACACAACCATTGGTAGAGGACGAAATCCGACGAGCGCGGGGCAAGGATGAGCGTATCGAACACAAAAGATTTGAACAGGAAAACAACGACCATGAGCGCCACCAGCGCTATAATCATGCGGAACAACATTTGCCGGAATACTTCGAGATGTCCCCAGAAAGTAAGTTCTTTATTTTTCATACCGTCTTTAAAAAGTGGAAAGTTGCTGGCGCTTCGCGAATGGAGAGTGGAGAATGGAGAGTGGAGAGCTGCTGGCGCTTCGCGAATGGAGAATGGATAGTGGATAGTGGAGAGCTGCTGACGCGTCAGCTAATTCTCCATTATCCATTATCCACTCTCCATTCTCCATTAAGTTGTCCTCCTAATCAATTTCTTTTTTGATGTCGTTTTCGGCTTCTTTGATGCCATCCTTAAAGCTTTTTATACCTTTACCCAAGCCTTTCATCAGTTCGGGAATTTTTTTACCGCCGAACAGCAATACGATTGCCAATACGATAAGTACAATTTGCCATGGTCCAAAAACGCCTAAAAAAGTAAGCATATTCATAATTTTATAATTTTTGCACAAATATACAACTTTTAGTTGAATGTGGAATAAAGATAAAAATTTAAGAAGAATAAGTAAAGGATAATAATACTATTTTGTAGAAGAAATACGAAAAGTTTTTTGGGAACTGTTTCAATCGCAACAGCCCTCCGAACTCGAAGGGCTACCGCTGGGTTGCTGTCATACTTCATACTTTCTTTTATCTTATCATTTACTATTTATTCTACGTATTATTAATAAAAAAAATAAAAAAATCATTATTTTAATTTTGATTTATTAAAAAAAAATGTTATTTTTGCAAAAATTGTTATTAAATCTTTTATCATGGCACTTAAAGGAGCGATAGCGGTAAATACCGAGCAGTGTAAAGGATGCGGCATATGTGTGGCGCAATGTCCTGCGGGCGTCATAGCGCTCAACAAAAACGTAAATACCAAAGGATACAACTATCTCTACATGGCAAACCCCGACGCTTGCACCGGCTGTACCAACTGCGCTACGGTTTGTCCCGATGCCTGTATTACCGTTTACCGGGTGAAAATTTAAAGATTTCAAAATTTAAAGATTTAAGGATTTCAAAATTTAAAGATTTAAAGAGAACGGGCAATGAATAATAATACGATACTTTGTAAAGGAAATGACGTGATTGCTTTAGCCGCTATCCGTTGCGGCTGCGACGGTTACTTCGGCTATCCGATTACCCCGCAATCCGAAGTGATGGAAAAACTGATGGAAGAAAAACCATGGGAAACCACCGGCATGGTCGTGTTGCAAGCCGAGAGTGAGGTCGCTTCTATCAATATGCTGTATGGCGGCGCAGCCTGCGGGAAAAAAGTAATGACTTCGTCGAGCAGTCCGGGCGTGAGCTTGATGTGCGAAGGTTTTTCTTATTTAGCCGGCGCAGAGTTGCCCTGTTTAATTGTAAATGTCGTGCGCGGCGGTCCCGGCTTGGGCACTATCCAGCCGGCGCAGAGCGACTACTTCCAGGCAGTGAAGGGCGGCGGACACGGCGACTATCATTTTATTGTGTTGGCGCCCGCATCGGTGCAAGAGATGAACGATTTTGTTGATATGGGCTTTGATTTGGCATTCAAATACCGCAATCCGGTGATGATTTTAGCCGATGGCATCGTCGGGCAAATGATGGAAAAAGTAACGCTAAGCCCCCCAAAGCCGCGATGGACGGATGAGGAAATTATTGCCCTCTCGGGCAGTTGGGCTACTACCGGCAAACCTTCCGGTCGCCGGGAAAATATTATCACATCGCTGGCGATGGATGCGGCGGTAGCCGAGAAATTCAATGAAAAACTGCAAAAGAAATTTAACCTCATACGCGAGCAGGAAGTGCGTTTGGAAAAAATCAAATGCGACGACGCCGAGTACTTATTGATTGCCTACGGCGCGATGTCCCGCATTTGCGAGGAAACGGTGGATAATGCGCGTGCGCAGGGCATCCGTTTAGGATTGCTGCGCCCCATTACCCTGTTCCCTTTCCCGTCGCAACAAATAACTGCTATGACGCCGCAGTTGAAAGGAATTCTTTCCGTCGAATTGAGCGCCGGGCAAATGGTGGAAGATGTGCGGCTGGCGGTGGGCGACAAAACGCCGGTAGCGCATTTCGGCAGACTGGGCGGCATCGTACCTGCGCCCGATGAAGTATTGGCGGCGTTGAAAAGGACGTACCTGCAAAATGCAAACGAATAACAGACCAATTAGACGACATACGTATGGACATAAACGAAATTATACAACCGGAAAATAAGGTATACGGCAAAACGCCGGTACTCACCGATACGGAGATGCACTATTGTCCGGGATGTTCCCACGGCGTAGTGCACAAGATTATTGCCGAAGTGATAGCGGATATGGGCATTCAGGATAAGACGATAGGCATTTCGCCGGTAGGCTGCGCCGTGTTTGCCTACAATTACCTGCATATTGACTGGCAACAGGCTGCCCACGGTCGGGCGCCGGCGGCAGCCACAGCTGTCAAACGCCTCTATCCCGGCAAATATGTGTTTACCTACCAGGGCGACGGCGACCTGGCTTCTATTGGAACGGCAGAGATTATGCACGCCTGCAATCGCGGTGAAAATATTGTAGTGATATTTATCAACAATGCTATTTACGGGATGACCGGCGGGCAAATGGCGCCGACTACTTTAATCGGTCAGGTAACGGCGACTACGCCTTATGGTCGCGTGGTGGAATTAAACGGATATCCGTTGCGTATTACCGAAATGCTGGCGCAACTGAACGGCGTTTGTTATGTAACGCGACAGGCTGTTCATACGCCGGC
>JAIRLT010000200.1 GCA_031259225.1 Prevotellaceae bacterium | reverse complement strand
TATTTTTTTCATCGTGTTAAATTTTTTACAAACTAATACAAATATACTAAAATTTTCCCCAGCCCGTGATGGATTTACAGATTTACAGATTTACGGATTTACAGATTTACAGATTTAGGCTGGCGCAGGAGAGAATTAGAAATTAGAAATTAAGAATTAGGAATTGGGCTGGCGCTGGAGAGAATTAGAAATTAGAAATTAGAAATTAAGAATTAGGAATTGGGCTGGCGCAGGACTTTTCCGGTGTCCGCACATTCTTGCAGCAATGTACGGAAGGTCTTTTTCAATACCGGGTGTTCCATGTCCGGCATTATTTCGCAAAGCGGCAAGAGGGTGAACAGGCGTTCGTGCAAGCGCGGATGCGGAATAATCAATTCGGGCGCGCGGATGATTTGCTTGCCGAAAAATAAAATATCAATATCCATAGTACGCGGGGCATATCCTGCGCCCGACTGCTTTTCGCGTCCCAAGTTTTTTTCGATTTGTTGCGTCACGGACAATAATTGCAGCGGCGGCAAAGCCGTTTCCACTTCGATCACCTGGTTCATAAACCAGCCGGGCGAAACAAAACCCCATGGCTCGCTTTCGTACAATGCCGATTGTTGCACTATCTTCCCGGCATGTTGCGCCAAAAGCCCGCGCGCCTGCCGCAACAAATCCGCCCGGTCGCCCTGATTGCCGCCCAAGAGCAATAGCGCAAGCACAAGCCCCCCATCCTCCAAAGAGGGAGTAGAGATACTATTCATAACTCATAATTCATAACTCATAATTCCTCTTCATTATTTACAGCAACCCCAGTTCCAGCAGGGCTTCTTCGCTCATGCGGCTGCGCTCCCAGGGCGGGTCGAAAGTTAAATTGATAACCACATCCGCCACGCCCGGCACATCGCGCACGGCGTCGTGTACATCCTGCAACAGTTCGTCGGCAAGCGGGCAGTTGGGCGCGGTCAAGGTCATGGTTACCGTAGCCTTTTGCGTGTCGTCCACAGCAATTCCATATATCAAACCGAGGTCATAAATATTCACGGGTATTTCGGGGTCATACACCTGCCGCAGGGCGCGGACAATATCGGGTTCTAACGTCATACTGTTAATTTTTATTATACGAATTTAATAATTTTTATCGAATTACACGCAATATATGGTTTAAACAGTATCCAAAGATTATTGCCGTCAAATAAAATTGTATCTTTGCACTCAAAAAAAACGCCAAGTGGGAAAGAATAAAACTAAAACACCGGATAGTATGGATACAGCTATCCGCCGCTGGGCAACGGGACAACAAAAACCGTTTGCTTTCCGCCAAATGACTCATGAATTAAAAATTACGCGTACCGACCGTGAAAAAGCATATATTATCCTGGAAAAATTAGTCGCTGAAAAAATCTTAGTGGAGAAATCGGGAAAATTCCGCTTACGTGCCGGCAGTTCTTACAGGGAAGCGGTCGGGAAACTTGCGGTCGCCAGCCAGGGATATGGTTTCGTAGCGGTAGAAGGCGAACCGGAAGATATTTTCATTTCGCAGCGCGCATTGCGCGGCGCATTGCACGGCGATACGGTGAGCATCAGTTATTCGAAAAATTCGGCACGGAGGGTTAAACGTTCGGAAGGCGAAGTGGAAGCCATCGTAGAACGTTCGAGCCGCCCGTATATCGGGATCTTGCAGAAAATTCAACAGCGGGCATACGTGATTACCGAAAGCCGCAATATGCCGTACGACATTAAAGTGCCGCCACAGGAATTATACGGCGCCGAGAGCGGGCAGAAAGTCGCCGTGCGGGTTTTCGACTGGGATGCACGCAACCGCGAGCCGGTCGGGCGGATTATAGACATACTCGGAGCACCCGGCGAAAACGATACGGAAATGCACGCGATATTGGCGGAATACGGCTTGCCGTACCGTTTCCCGGAAGCGGTGGAACAGGAAGCGGAAAATATTCCTGCGGAAATATCCCCGCAGGATATTGCCGAACGCCGCGATTTCCGAGGCATTGCGACATTCACCATTGACCCCGCCGATGCAAAAGATTTTGATGATGCGCTGTCGTTCCAAAAACTGAAAAACGGGAACTACGAGGTTGGCGTACACATTGCCGATGTTACGCATTACGTACGTCCCGGCATGTTGATAGAAAAAGAAGCAGGGGAACGTACTACGTCCGTCTATTTGGTTGACCGCACAATTTCGATGCTTCCCGAAAAACTGTCGAATAACCTGTGTTCATTACGCGCCAACGAAGACAAGCTGTGTTTTTCGGCTGTTTTTGAATTAGACAAGCAGGCGCAAATTAAAAATAAATGGTTCGGGCGAACGGTCATCCGCTCTATCCACCGCTTCAGTTACGAAGAGGCGCAGGCGGTGATTGAAACCGGGAAAGGCACGCTGTCCAAAGAACTGGGAATACTGTACAAACTGTCGCAGTCATTGCGCACCGCGCGTTTTGAGCATGGCGCTGTGCTGTTCGAGCGCCCCGAGCCGAAAATAGAGGTGGATGAAAACGGACGTCCGTTGCGCGTATATTTCAAAGAGCCGGTGGCGTCGAATTTCCTTATCGAAGAATTTATGTTGCTTGCCAACCGCAGCGTGGCGGAAGTGGTAGGCTGCACGGCGCAACCAAAGACCTTTGTCTATCGCGTACACGACGAACCGAACCCTGAAAAATTACAGGTATTCCATGATTTCATCAAGTATTTCGGCTATTCCATGAAGCAAACAAAAACGCCGCTGGAAGCCGCGCGTGAATTGAACAAACTGTTGGAAAAAGTAAAAAATACGCCGGAAGGGAACGTGATTGAAAATATGGCGTTGCGCACCATGGCGCGCGCGCATTACACCACCGGCAATATAGGGCATTACGGGTTAGCGTTTGAATACTACACGCATTTCACTTCGCCCATCCGCCGTTATCCCGACATGATGGTGCACCGCCTGCTGGCGCATTATTTAGCCGGCGGCGCTGCTGCCGATAATGCCCCTTATGAAGACCGTTGCAAATACTGTTCGACCCGTGAACAGGCGGCTGCCGACGCCGAACGCGCCAGTATCAAGTATAAAATGGCAGAGTTTATGCTCGACCGCGTCGGCGAAGAATTTGACGGGACTGTTTCCGGCATCACCGAATGGGGCATGTACGTTGAGATTAACGAAAACCATATCGAAGGAATGGTATCTATCCGCAGTTTCCGCGACGATTATTATGTATTTGATGAAAAGCGCTACCTGCTTGCCGGGCAGCACCACCGCCGCCAGTACAAGTTAGGCGACGCCGTGCGCATCAAAGTCAAACGCGCCAACCTCGAACAAAA